>RFMK01000126.1 GCA_009927705.1 Actinomycetota bacterium
CATAACAACTCGCCGTTGTTATGGGTGAAGTCTACCGAACATTTGTTCTAATGACTTTCCAGACACGCCACGCCTACCGTGAGCCATGGTCGAGCTCGCCCCCTTCAACACCCCAAGGCCGGCTGAGTACGCCCCAATCCCAAAACCCCTCACCCGTCGAAACCTCAAGGGTCGCTCGATTCCACCGGGGCCTCGGTCACCGCTGCTAACTCTGCAATTTCAAAAAGACACTCCAGGTTTTCTACGCGCTGCTCGTGATCAATTCGGCGATTGCACATCGTTCTTCCTCGGTCGCCAACTTTTTATCGGCGCCTTTTCTCCCGAGATGGTCCATGAAGTCACTGTGAGCAAGCAACATCAATTCATCAAAGGCGTTGGCTTTGATCGGATGCGCAAAGTATTAGGAACTGGGCTTCTCACTAATGAAGAGCCAATTCATCTCCGCCATCGACGTTTGATGCAATCGCCTTTTCACATCAGCAAGATTTCTTCATATGCCAACACGATGGTGGAGCTGACCCAGAAACACATTTCGCGTTGGAGCGACGGAGATGTGGTTGCAGTTGGGCCAGAGATGATGTCTTTAACTTTTGATATCGTCGCAGACATCCTTTTCGGAGCCGACATTTCTGCAGACACGAAAAAGGTTCAAAGAGCGATGCATATTGCGATTGACCGTATCGAGCGGACGATGTTGCCAGGACTGGATCGATTCGACAATCTTGGACTTCCGTATTTCCGCAAATTTGGCAGCGCTGCAGATGAATTACATGAAGTTGCGACTCGGATTGTCAATGAACGAATTGAGAAAGGCATCAAGCGCGACGACTTGATGGGAGTTCTGCTAGAAGCCACAACTCCGGAGGGTGAAAAACTTTCAGCGCGCGAAGTATCTGACGAGACTTTAACTTTGATTTTGAGTGGGCATGAAACGACAGCAAATGTATTGACGTGGGTATTTTCCTATTTGAGCCACCTTCCGAAATATTGGAGTGAACTAGCAGCTGAAGCTAATGAGATTTTGCCGCATAAAAAAGATGAGAACTTCGCTCGGATCTTGCTCGCAGCTCCCCTATCGAGCGCAATTTTCAATGAAGTTTTACGGCTCTGTCCCCCAGTCTGGGTCGCTCCACGAAGAGCTTTGGAGGATGTGACTCTCGGCGGAGTGGAAGTTCCCAAAGGCGCCCATGTTTTGGTAAGCCAGTATGTGACCCATCGCGATCCGCGTTATTTCGACGATCCCGATGCTTTCAAACCAGAACGATGGTTCAACGACTTTGAGAAATCGCTACCGCGAGGTGCGTATTTCCCATTTGGCGCTGGAACTCGAAAATGTTTGGGAGATCAATTCGCTCTGCTGGAAGGGCGAATCATCATTCTTGAGATTGCCCGACGCATGCAGTTATCGCTGACCTCAGGTTTTCCCGTCGCACAACCACGAGCTACATACCGCCCACGTGGAGCAGTCTCGATGAAGGTATCGCTTACTTAAGTTGGCTTGAGATGTCGGGGTTGTTCTTAACGACTGCGCGCCAGATATCAGCGGGTTCCATACCCATCGCGAGCGCCTGATCAACTGTCTGGCCACCAAGTTCGGCCATCACAAAATCCTTGGCATACGAGGGGGCCCAATCAGCGCCAAAGTGTTCGGTCATCCGACGCCGAAGTTCGGTGATGCGCATACAGGTGTTTAGAGAATAGAAGCGAGACGTTTAGCTTGCTGCTTTGAATGATCATCAGACAAAGGAGCAGTAACTTGACCCATCAACCAACGAAGGATTAATCCAACTCCAACAACATCGGTTGCGAAGATCTTTGCAAGTTGTGAATAAATTTCAACCCATACTTTATGTTCGCGCGCAGTAAGTGCAGCTGCCATGATGTCGCCATCTGTTTGTAAAGCTGTTTGCAGACCTGGGTGGCTCGAGATTTCACGAGAGATCATATACAAAGCGTCACCACGAGATTGTGCGATCATCGCAAGGGTGGCGATTCTTTCAAGTTCTGTTTCAACTAAAGCAACAAAGACTTCATGTTTATCGCGGAAATGGTTATAGAGCGAAGCGCGTGAGACTTGGGCGCGATCGGCAATCTCAATCATGTTGGTGCCAGAGATTCCGCTTTCGGCAAGCAACGCTTTTGCGGCGTCCATGATTGCAGCGCGAGTACGACGATGAATTGTCGATTGATGTTGGTATGTCGAGCGCGAGCTTTGTGGGCTTACTGACACTGAACTCCCCTAGTGACTATGCCGCGTTAGTATCAACGACAGTAAGTACTGGGGATTCGTGAAGTTTGATGAGGGAAGTTACTTCAACAAGTACTGTGGACAGGGACAAGTTCAACGCTATGCAAATTGAATTCAGAAGTTCGGATGACGCTTCTTTCTGACCACGCTCTACTTCTGAAAGGTAACCCAAGGAGACGCGTGCTTCTTTTGCAACATCGCGGAGGGTGCGGCTTTGAGAAATTCGAGCTTGGCGCAAGGTCTGGCCGATATGTGTGCGGAGAAGAGTCACAACCAGCCCCTTTCGAAAAGTGAGAACGAACTAAGCCCTAAGGATACGCGCGAAGGCCCCAAGTGCGCTTTCTACCGCGCCGCGGCGCACCGCGGATCGATCGCCATCCAGGGCTAATTTCACTGTTTCTTTGCTCGTGGGTCCAACAAAAGCGAGCCAGACCGTACCCACCGGAATTCCGTGATGTGGCCCAGGACCTGCGACTCCGGTGGATGACATCGACCATGTTGTGGCCATTCGTGACCTGATTCCTTCGGCCATCTTCAGCGCGACTACTTCCGAAACAACGCCACTTCGATCAATTGTCTCCTGCGGAACAGAAAGTTCACGAACCTTGATGTCGATTGAGTAAGCGATGATCGAGCCTTTGAGAATGTGAGAAGCGCCGGAAACGTCAACTATGGCAGAAGTGAGCGCTCCTCCCGTGAGGGATTCGGCAATGCTTAAAGTCTCTTTTCGATCAGTGAGAATCGAAACTATCTCTTCGGCGAAATTCATGAACGAGCTTTCATCACATTTCTAAGATATTCATAGCCTGTAGTTAGAGTTAGGACGATTGCGATTCCTAACAAGATATCTCGAGGAATATGCAGAACTTCAGGAAGCGGCAACATATAAAAACCAACTGAGAAATTTTGAAGAAGGGATTTAATCTTTCCACCTTTACTTGCGGCAATCACACCACGCTTAATCACGGCAAAGCGCAAGAATGTGATTCCAACTTCTCGCGCCAGAATCACAATTGTGACCCACCATGGCATCTTCTCGAGAATGGAAAGTCCAATAAGCGCTGTTGCAATGAATGCTTTATCGGCGATGGGATCAAGCAAAGTACCAAAACTTGAGATT
Organism: Actinomycetota bacterium; assembly: GCA_009927705.1. Lineage (GTDB taxonomy): Bacteria > Actinomycetota > Actinomycetes > Nanopelagicales > Nanopelagicaceae > MAG-120802. The sequence goes on from RFMK01000126.1 coordinate 3,369, forward strand.
TGATTTCGCTTCCGTGCGATTCGGCCATCAAGCACATCAGTCATTCCAACGACAAAGAAAGAACACCAAGCGATGACCTGCCAGGTTGGGTCATCACCACCATTTTTGAATAGCGCCCATGCGCAGAATGGCAGCGCAAGAATTCGCGCAATCGTTAGCGCATTGGGAAGGTTCATAACGGTTGGGCCACCAAATCTGCACCGGCCGTCTCCACAACTAGGGCATCGACGTAGTCGCCTACTTTGAATCCGGCATGCGGGCGGCCAGGAACATTGATGAATGTGGTGGTGTCGACCTCGGGACCTTGGTGCTCGGCCCGCCCCTCTTGGGTTTCAGCATCCTCAATTAAAACTCGAACTCGTTGACCAATGCGTTCGGCCGATCGCTGATTGACGAGCTCTTCGGAAATCGCGGTCAACTTATTTGTGCGGGAAGTAATGACCACTTCATCGACTTTGTTCTCAAGCTTCATCGCCTCAGTCTTATCCTCATCCGAATATGGGAAGACACCAATCGCATCTAAACGTGCAGCTTGAATGAAGTCCACTAACTCTTGAAACTCCTCTTCAGTTTCCCCCGGGAATCCAACGATGAAATTTGAGCGAATTCCAGCTTCGGGATTAAGAGCACGTACTTGTGAGAGTAGATGTAAGAACTTCTCGCTATCACCAAAACGTTTCATGCGACGCAAGAGCGTTCCAGATGAATGTTGGAAGGAGATATCAAAGTAAGGAACTACTTTCTCGGTCGACACCATCGCTTGAAGGAGAGTGGGACGGATTTCTGCAGGTTGCAGATATGAAAGCCTGATTCTTGCGATTCCTTCAATTTTTGCCAACTCAGGCAAAAGAGATTCCATAACTCTCAAGTCACCAAAATCTTTTCCATACGAAGTTGTGTTCTCGCTGACGAGAAATATCTCGCTCACTCCATTTTCAGATAACCAACGAGCCTCATCGATGATCTCGGTTGGCCGACGAGAGACGAAAGCACCGCGAAAAAGTGGAATGGCGCAGAAAGTACAACGACGGTCACAGCCTGATGCGATCTTCAGCGGCGCCATGGGTGAATCTCCCAAACGTTTACGGGAGAAGGTGCTGCCTTGACCCATGGAGCTTTTCACTTCTTGTCGTGCTACTGGAGAGATTGGGATGATGGTCCGGCGATCCTTAGGTGTGTGCGCTTCCCGTTTCTCGCCATCAAGAATCTTGCGCAGACGGTCGGAGATGTCTGCGTAATCATCAAAACCAAGGATTGCATCTGCTTCGGGAAGCGCTTCTGCGAGCTCTTTTCCGTATCGCTCGGCCATACATCCCACCGCCACTACCGCTCGAAGTGTGCCGTCGGCTTTCAGGGAATGGGCTTCGAGAAGTGCATCTACCGAGTCCTTTTTTGCGGATTCAATAAAGCCACATGTGTTGACGAGCGCAATATCGGCGCCGGCTGGATCATCAACGAGAGTCCAACCATCTGCGGCTAGACGACCAGCAAGTTCTTCTGAATCCACATCATTACGTGCGCACCCCAGAGTTACGAGCGCGACCGTAGTGGGCTTTGACACCTCGTTATTCTACAGAGGCTTAACCTTGATTACTTGCTTGCGGACCAAATTCAAGGCGAATGACTTCGCCAACGCGGCCCGGGACCCCAAGATCTTCACCATTGACGGTCAAATTAATCGCACCTGCATTGCCAATCACAACATAGAGAAGTTGATTGTCATTGAAAGAACGTGATTCACCTTGACGGATTCGACCACTAAAGAGAGTTGTGCCAGTACTGTCAGTGACAGCTACCCACGAGAGTCCGTTGACGCCCTTAAGCATAACTTCAACGCCTTTGACTTTCTTAGCAACGGGCGAATTTTCTGAAGGTGTTTGGTTTGCTGGCGAGATTATTGTCGTCGAAGAATTATTCCCAGCCGAAAGAATTCCAACTCCAACAAGTGCAAATGCAAATATTCCTGCTGCTACTCCACTGAGCGCTTTCCATGAAAGTGGTTTACGTTCTTTCCGCGCCGGTGCTGCATTTGTGTCGTTGAGAAGATCTCGTATCGACTTACTCAGCGGAATTGTTTGTGATTCGAAAGCGAGAAGAACTTCAGAATCTCCTACTCCGCAAACTCGAGCAATTGTGCGGATATGTCCGCGCGCATATGTCGGGCCACCGCAGGTATTGAAATTATCCCGTTCCAAATCTTCAATCACTGAAGAAGGAATGCGAGTGCGCGCAGAGAGTTGTTCGACCGTCAGATTTGCTGACTTTCGAATCTCTTTGAGTCGTGTACCAACTGACATTGACGCCTCGCATGTGTGGGAAGGGAGGCAAATTGTACGAGCCATGAATAACAAAGAACAACCCGCCGTAGGCGGTCGTGTGCGGACTAACCCCTGAGAATCACCCTTGAATAACTTACGACTGTATTACTTCAAGCACCGACGCAAGGTCTTCTTGCTTAACCAAGACAACGCGCGCCTTCGAACCCTCCGATGGTCCGACGATTCCGCGACTTTCCATCAGGTCCATCAATCGCCCAGCTTTTGCAAATCCCACTCGAAGTTTTCGCTGCAACATTGAGGTCGAACCAAATTGAGTGCTGACTACTAATTCAATTGCTTGAATCAACAATTCCTTGTCATCTCCGATGTCATCATCGCCAGATCGCGCAGCCATCGCGGGCTTGATAATATCTTCCCGATAAACTGGCTTAAGCTGAGATTTCACGTGGCTTACAACCGATTCAATCTCGCGCTCCGACACATATGCACCTTGGATTCGCATTGGTTTACTTGCGCCCATGGGAAGGAAGAGGCCATCGCCTTGACCGACGAGTTTCTCAGCACCTGGAGTATCAAGGATGACTCGTGAATCAGCAAGTGACGATGTTGCAAATGAAAGTCGAGAGGGAACATTCGCCTTAATCAAACCTGTGACGATATCAACGCTCGGTCGCTGGGTAGCAATCACTAAATGAATTCCAGCTGCACGTGCTAATTGGGTGATGCGGACAATGCAATCCTCGACATCACGGGCAGCAACCATCATGAGATCTGCTAACTCATCAATCACGACCAACATATATGGATATGGCTCGAGCGGTTGATCAGCGCCCTCCTTCGCCACAACTTTTCCAGCGCGTACCGCTTTATTGAAATCATCAATGTGGCGGAAACCGTACGTAGAGAGATCGTCGTATCGCATATCCATCTCCCGCACGACCCACGCAAGCGCTTCCGATGCTTTCTTCGGATTTGTGATGATTGGAGCAAGAAGATGAGGAATGCCGTCGTACGCGTTGAGTTCTACTCGCTTTGGGTCAATCAAAATTAATCGCACATCGTTAGGAGTCGCTCGCATTAGAATTGATGTGACTAGTGAGTTAATCATTGAAGACTTACCCGCACCAGTTGCGCCCGCAACGAGAAGATGGGGCATTTTCGCCAAATTTGCGCAGATGAAATTACCTTCGACGTCTTTCCCAAGGGCGATGACCATCGGATGGTGATCATTTCCAGCGACGCTCGAACGCAGAACATCACCCAATGAGACAATTTCTCGATCAGTGTTTGGAATCTCAATTCCAACAGCTGACTTTCCTGGAATCGGAGAGAGGATACGAACATCGCTACTGGCGACGGCGTACGCGATGTTCTTACTTAAAGCAGTGATTGCTTCAACTTTAACGCCGGACCCAAGTTCGACTTCATAACGCGTGACAGTTGGCCCACGCATAAAACCCGTCACTTCACAATCAATATCAAATTGCGCGAAGACTTCAGAAAGCGCTGCAACGACTTGATCATTGGCCTTGGTTTTCCCTTTACTCGGTGGTGTCGTTCGCAATAAGTCCATCGCAGGTAATTCATAAGAATCACTCGACGAGAGAACCAATTGAACTGGTCGCGGAGGTTTTTGGGCCGACTCTTTCTTTACAGCTATCGGCTGAGTGATTTCGGTCGTGAATTCTTCGTCGAAACTTTCTTCGTCAATCTCTTCTTCCTCTTCATCACCCTCATCATTGGAGAATTCTTGGACAAGTGGAGTTTCAAATGGTGGAGTATCAGCAATTTCGAATTCTTCAGCCTTGCGTTCGCGTCTTTCTTCAAGAGCAGTTCCAACTTTTGAACTTGCTCCAGTAACCAAGTTCTTGATGATGTCAATGATGCGCGAGAATGGAGTTGCGGTGATGACGAGTGCGCCAAATAGAAGAGTAAGAATCAAAATCGGAATCGCAAGAAGATCAGTGACTAGCGCAACAAGCGGCGTCGAGACAGCGTAGCCAACCCATCCCCCGCCTTCGCGCATCGCGGTTGCGCCAGTGTTGATTGAAGTCGGATTTATGATGTGAATCAATCCAGTTGAGCTTAGAACAAGTAAGAGTGAGCCAATCGTGATTCGACCGGTCGCTGCTTTATCGTCCGGAGTGCGGAAAAGTCGGAGCGCAAAGTAGCCAAAGAGCAGCGGAGTAAGAATTGCGAGCCGACCGACAGCGCCATAGAAGAATGCATACGCGGCTTTTCCAAACCAATTATCAAGATGCCACCATGATGTGGCTGCAGCTATGAGGGCGACAATAAAGAGGAGTAATCCAAAACCATCTCGCTGGTGTTCTGGATCTAAATCACGTGCACCGCGCGTGACAAAGCGGACTGAGGCGCCAAGAGCCTTCGCGAAAGAACGCCAGAGCGCACCGAGCGCACGACTCATTGCGCCAACGACACCTCTGCCTTTACGCGCGGAATTCTTCTTTGCCACAACGAAAAATCGTATTAGAAACGATTTTTCTCAACCGAGAGGCGCGCCGCGCAAGTTGAAGTTACTAGACCTCTATCACAACAGGAACGATCATCGGGCGACGACGATGTTCTTCGCCAACCCAACTCCCAACAGTCTTGCGAACTACTTGTGAAAGTTGATGTGTTCCATTAATTCCGCCAGCTACCGCACCAGCAAGTGCTCTCTCTATCCGTCCCTTTACTTCTTCAAAGAGCGCAAGATCTTCAGCAAAACCGCGGGCATGAATATCTGGACCCGCAACAATCTTGCCGGTTTGCGAATCGATAACGACAATCACTGAAATAAATCCTTCTTCACCCAGAATGCGGCGATCTTTCAGCGATGCTTCAGTAATGTCACCGATACTTTGGCCATCCACATAGACATACCCAACAGGAATTGCCCCAACGACTTTTGCTTTTCCATCTGCAAGATCCACGACAACACCATTATCGACCACAACCGTGTTGGAACGCTTCACGCCAGTTGAGATCGCTAATTCAGCATTTGCTTTCATATGTCGCCACTCACCATGGACCGGCATCACATTCTTTGGCTTAACCACGTTGTAGCAATAAAGAAGCTCTCCTGCGGCTGCGTGGCCGGAGACATGCACGAGGGCATTTCCTTTATGGACTACTTTCGCGCCAAAACGAGTGAGTTCATTGATGACTCGATAGACCGAATTTTCATTACCTGGAATTAAGGATGAAGCAAGAATGACAGTATCCCCCGCGCCAACTTTGATTCGATGATCGCCATTAGCCATGCGAGATAAGGCAGCAAGAGGTTCGCCTTGAGAGCCAGTGCAGATCAAAACTATATTGTCGCCTGCATCGTCAATTTCATCGATATCAATAAGGGTATTGGGCGGAATATGTAGATATCCCATCTCCCCCGCCAGCGACATATTTCGAACCATGGACCGTCCAACAAATGCGACTTTGCGGCCATGAGTGAATGCGATATCAATTACTTGTTGAATTCGGTGAACATGGGACGCAAAAGAAGCGACAATCACTCGTCTCTTGGTACCTGCAATCACACGATCCAATACCGGCATGATTTCGCGCTCGGATGTTGTGAATCCGGGAATATCTGCGTTTGTGGAATCGACCATGAAGAGATCGACCCCTGATTGACCAAGGGAGGCAAAACGAGCCAAGTCTGTGGTTCGTCCATCGAGTGGAAGTTGGTCCATCTTGAAATCGCCAGTATGAAGCACGACGCCAGCCGGAGTTTTGATCACAACTGCAAGCGCATCGGGAATTGAGTGATTGACGGCAACGAACTCCAATTCAAAAGGTCCAACCTTTCGAGTTTGTCCTTCGCGAACTTCTACTGAGATGGGTGAGATGCGACGTTCTTTCAACTTACCTTTTGAGAACGCGAGAGTTAAGGCAGAGCCAATAACCGGAATGTCTTCTCTTTCCCGAAGCAGATATCCGAGCGCGCTGATGTGATCTTCGTGTCCATGGGTAAGGAAAACTGCAACGACATCTCGTAGTCGATCTCTAATGTAAGAAAAATCAGGCAGAATCAAATCAACGCCGGGTTGATTCTCTTCCGGAAAGAGAACTCCGCAATCAACTATGAGTAACTGGCCTTCATATTCGAAGACCGTCATATTGCGGCCTACTTCACCTAATCCACCGAGCGCAACAATGCGCAAAGTTTTGCTAGGAAGTTGAGGCGGCAACCCGAGATCGGGATGCGGATGATTCATTAGTTAACTTTCACGCCACCGGCGCGAAGATCCTCTCGTAGTTGGG
>RFMK01000120.1 GCA_009927705.1 Actinomycetota bacterium
TACTACCGGAACCGCTCCCACCAATGGTGGGAGCGGTGCACGGGCTACTCAAAAGAAGCGGAAGAAAGATGCTCCTATCTATTATCTGATGGGTCTACCCGCCGCAATCCTCTTTGCTGCTTTCTATTTTGTTCCGTTTATTGCAAATTTGCGTTATTCACTTACTAAGTGGGACCGCATTACAGCTCCAGAGTTCGTGGGGTTACGGAATTTTGTCAACTTACTTACCAATGATGATCTTTTTTACAAAGTACTCGGCAACAATTTACGTTTTACTTTCTTGGTTGTTATTTTCCAAACGCTATTCTCTTTAATTTTTGCGCTATTTCTGGTCAAGAATACAAAAGCCAACATTGCTTTACGAACACTCTTCTTCTTCCCAACAATCCTATCTTCTGTATCAGTAGGCATGATCTGGTTGTTCATGTATGACCCCAACTTTGGTGCGGTCAATCTATTCTTCAAGAAGATCGGTCTGGATAGTTTCGCGCTCAATTGGCTCGGCAGTGAAAGCTCGGCGCTTTATGCCATCGCATTTACCCAAGTTTGGTTTCATACTGGACAGATGATGGTCATCTACATTGCAGGACTTCAACAGATTCCTCAAGAACTATATGAAGCTGCGGAGATGGACGGAGCTTCACGATGGCAGCAATTTAGAAATGTGACGTGGCCTATGTCCATGCCCACAACAATTGTTGTGATGGCGTACACCACCATTCAGTCATTCAGAGCCTTTGATTTAATCTTCTCGATGACTCAGGGCGGTCCTAATAATTCATCGAACATTTTTGCAGTCCTGATTTATCAAACTGTATTCAGCGAGTTACGCATTGGATACGCGGCAACACAGTCAATCTTCTTCATCTTGGTGCTTGTTTTTGTGACTGTTTTGCAGCGTAAATTCCTCAATAGTCGGTACGAGAAATAAGGGATCCCATGGTCTACAAAGTAAGCAGAATCGTCTCCCTAGCGATTTTCGCAGTGCTCATCATTATCCCAAGTGCGATTGTTGTCCTTGGTTCCTCAAAGACGGATGCCGAGGTCTATAACAAACCACTCGCACTTCCAGAGCGTTGGAATCTCGATAACTTTAGATTCCTATTTGAGGTAAGCAATGTTGGAAGAAGTTTCCTCAACAGCATCATTGTCACAGGCTTCTCTGTGACCATCACGCTCATCCTTGCGAGCTTGTGCGCGTTTGCGATTTCTAGGATGATCACCGTAACTGGCAAGGTCCTTTTCTCACTTTTTGCCGTGGGATTGGCTATCCCAGGTCAAGTAAATCTTGTACCTATTTTTATTCTCTTCAATGACCTTCATTTAACAAACAAGCTTTCGGGCATCATCCTCATTAATGTGGTCACAACTTTGCCAATCTCAGTTTTTATTCTGACTGCGTTCTTTAGGGAATTACCGAAGGAAATGTATGAAGTGTCTGAGGTTGATGGTGCAACACCACTTCGTGTCTATCGATCGATTGCCTTGCCGTTGTCTCGTCCAGCGATGGGCGCTACTGCAATCTTTCTCTTCGTGATTACTTGGAATGAACTCCTATTTCCCCTTCTCTTGATTACCGATGTGGATAAGCGAACTCTGCCTCTTTCCCTACTTTCATTCCGTGGCGAGTTTTTTAGTAATTACAGCATGATTTTCACCGCAGTCATGGTGGCGTCGATTCCCATGGTTGTCATGTATTTGCTGATGCAACGATCATTCATTGCTGGACTAACTGCGGGAGCAGTCAAAGGCTAATGAGCACACCAATCATTAACAATCCACCTCGGTTCCAGACGCAAGTTCGTTTGTTGTTGGATTACATCGAGCGTGAAGGTTTGAAAGCGGGAGATCGTCTCGATTCAGAGCGCGATCTAGCGAAAATCCTTGGTATTAGCCGCCCATCTTTGCGAGAAGCAATTCAGGTCCTCCAAGTTCAAGGACGATTAGTCGTGAAGCATGGAATTGGCATCTTCGTGCTCGATGAAGTCGAAGGAGAGAAGCTCCGTGATTCATTGAAAGCGGCACAACATCGCATTGAAGAGTTATTTCAAATGCGTGAAATTTTGGAAGCACCAGCAGTTGAGTGGGCAGCCGAACGTCGAACAGATAAACAACTACTGGAAATGAAGCAAGCTGCACAGGCGCTGAATGCCGCAGTTTCTGAAGATCCAATCGATTTCGACAAAGTACGAAAGTTAGATATGGAATTCCATCTCACGATTGTGAAAAGCGCCCAAAACCAATTCCTCAACCAAACTCTAGGAACATTGCAGGAAATTATGTATCGCTCCATGGACAACACGTTGAAATTGCCAGGCCGTATTGATGCATCAGAACATGAACACGGAGTTATTCTGGACGCAATCGAGAAGCGCGATCCGATTGCAGCGCGTCTCATGATCATCCAACATATTCATAATGCGCGTGACTCATGGTTCAAATATTTGCGAAAGCAGAATGATTGATGAGCAAAGTTCTTTCGGTCGGCATCGCAACTGTTGACACCATCGTCTTGGTGGAAAAATATCCTGCAGCAAATGAACGAGTCGTTGCGTTGCAATCCATTCGCGCAGTCGGTGGGCCAGCCACAACTGCAGCCGTGACAATGGCTCGACTCGGTATCGATGTCACTCTTTCATGCGTCATTGGCGATGATGATGATGGACGATTTATCTTCGACACTTTGAAACGCGAAGGTGTTGATACCCGAAATGTCATCGTTAATCCGGCTATCCGGACTGCCATCGGAACTATCGTTGTTTCAAAGAGCGAACAGACGCGGGCCATCATGGTCCAACCCCATAGCGAACTACCGGTAAAGCCAGCCAATATCAGCGATTATGAGTGGGTCCACGTCGACCAATTTGGTATGAAAGCGATCAATGATTGGGGAGTTGTTCGCGGCGGAAGTGCGAAGCTATCCATCGATATTGGTTACGCAACACCTGGTTTGAACTCAGCGGATTACGATCTTTACGCTCCCTCAGAAAACATCACTACCGATGTTTCAACCGCCGCCCAAGACAAGAACATTGTGGTGATCTCTCAAGGTGGCGAGGGAAGTATCTATTCAGATGGAGTCAATTCGGGTTCAGTTCCTGCCATCGCTTCCGAGATAGTGAGCACTTTAGGTGCAGGCGATGTCTTTCATGGTGCGCTCGTCGCTACTCAAGTTTGGGGTAAGCCAATAGAAGAAGCAGTCACAATCGCAAATGCCGTCGCCGGACTTTCATGTCGTGCGCTTGATGGACAAAGTGGAATTCCTACCAAAGCAGAGCTCACTGCATTCCTTGCAGGAGCACGGAGTTGATGGGGATATTGGGTAATCGAGATATGGAAAGGAAATAGTTATGGCTAAAGTGCCGGATTTTCTCCTTCACCATGATGGCGATTCAGTGGCGGTAGCAAACGATGATTTGCAACCAGGAACACTGGAAGGGCTTTCAGTGAAAGAGCAGACCAAGCACACCGCAGTTCTCAATCATGCAATCCCATTGGGTCATAAATTTGCGTTGCGAGATCATGCAGAGGGTGAAGCAATCATCAAATATGGAATTAAGGTCGGCATCGCATCAAAGCCGATTAAAACTGGCGATTACGTACAT
>RFMK01000167.1 GCA_009927705.1 Actinomycetota bacterium
CCGATTGTCTGGAGCTCACCGCGAGCGAGCATTGGCTTCAAGATGCTTGCGGCATCAATCGCACCTTCTGCAGCGCCAGCACCGACGAGGGTATGGATTTCGTCGATGAAAAGAATAATGTCACCGCGAGTGCGGATCTCTTTCAAGACTTTCTTTAAGCGCTCTTCGAAATCACCGCGGTAACGAGAACCTGCGACAAGTGCGCCAAGATCAAGTGAATAGAGTTGCTTGTCTTTCAAAGTTTCTGGGACGTCGCCCTTGATGATTGCTTGAGCAAGTCCTTCAACGACTGCGGTCTTTCCAACACCTGGTTCGCCGATCAGAACTGGGTTATTTTTAGTGCGGCGGGAAAGAATCTGCATAACGCGTTCGATTTCTTTTTCGCGACCAATGACGGGATCAAGTTTTCCTTCGCGCGCAGCAGATGTGAGATTGCGGCCGAATTGATCAAGGACGAGCGAAGTTGAGGGTGTTCCTTCTGCGGGGCCGGATGCGACCGCTTCTTTTCCTTGATAGCCAGAGAGTAATTGGATTACTTGTTGGCGAACACGATTCAAATCTGCGCCGAGTTTTACCAATACTTGTGCAGCAACGCCTTCACCTTCACGGATGAGACCAAGCAGAATGTGTTCGGTGCCGATGTAGTTGTGGCCAAGTTGGAGCGCTTCACGGAGTGAAAGTTCGAGAACTTTCTTTGCTCGTGGGGTAAATGGAATGTGGCCAGAAGGAGCTTGCTGTCCTTGGCCGATAATTTCTTCTACTTGTGAACGGACGCCTTCGAGAGAAATTCCAAGTGATTCAAGACCTTTAGCTGCGACGCCTTCGCCTTCATGGATGAGGCCGAGGAGGATGTGTTCAGTGCCGATGTAATTGTGATTGAGCATGCGAGCTTCTTCTTGCGCGAGGACGACAACGCGACGGGCCCGGTCGGTAAAGCGCTCAAACATCGGTAGTGCTCCTTTTATCTCGTGCGGGCTAGCGTATAAGAAGGCCCCGAACGGTGCGACATCTATTTCTTGCCCCGATCCCCGCGTGATGTAGCTCTATATGTGGGAATCTGTGAGGGCTATAACCTCAAGATTTAGGTTTTTATGCCCGATTGAGATTAGAGAATCTTGAGCATACGGGTATTGCCCAGGGTGTTGGGCTTCACGCTCTCAAGATCCAAGAATTCGGCGATACCTTCATCATACGAACGCAAAAGTTGTTGATAGACCTCAGGTTCAACCGGTGCGCCATGGATTTCTGTGAATCCATGTTTGCCGAAGAATCCAGTTTCAAATGTGAGACAGAAGAGACGCTTCAAACCAAGTGATTGAGCGCGATCGATAATGGCGCTCATGATTTGGTGACCAATATTTTGGCCGCGGAATTCTTCAACCACAGCAACGGTACGAACTTCACCAAGATCTTCCCAGAGTACGTGTAATGCTCCACAACCAATGACTTTATTATCTTTTTCAGCGACGAAGAATTCTTGAACATCTTCATATAACATGACTGTTTCTTTAGACAGTAAGCGGCGTTGCAGGGAATATGTATCAATGATGGCGCGAATCGCTTTGATGTCGCTGGTCTTCGCGGGACGAATTGTGACTGACATCTAATTCTCTTCTGGTTTGACGAGTGGGAAGAGAATTGTTTCGCGAATACCAAGACCAGTAAGCGCCATCAGTAAGCGATCGATTCCCATTCCAACACCACCCATCGGGGGCATGCCATGTTCCATTGCGCGGAGAAAATCTTCATCGACCTGCATCGCTTCTAGATCACCTTTAGCGCCAAGTTTTGCTTGTTCAACAAGACGTTCGCGTTGAATAACAGGATCAATGAGTTCGGAATAACCAGTCGCAAGTTCGAAACCATCAACATAGAGATCCCATTTTTCAACAATGCCTGGAGTCTCGCGGTGTTCGCGAACAAGCGGTGAGGTATCAACGGGATAACCCATGACGAAAGTTGGAGCATGGAGATTTTCTTTATAGACATGTTCGAAAATCTCTTCGGCTAGCTTGCCGTGAATCCACTTCGGGTCGATCTTGAGCCCGATTTTGTGGGCGATCTTCTTCAAATCATCGAAAGTGGATTGGGGTGAAACAGTCTCACCAACTTTTTCGGAGATCGCATCGTAGAAATTAACTTCGCGCCATTGGCCGCCGAGGTCGCTAACGCGGCCATCATGGTGTGTGACTTTGTGGGAACCTGCGATTGCCATTGCGGCGTTCTGAATCAATTCTTGGGTGAGCGCCTTCATATCGCGCCAATCGGCATATGCCCAATACATCTCAAGCATCGCGAATTCTGGTGAGTGGCTGGAGTCAGCGCCTTCATTGCGGAAATTGCGGTTGATTTCAAAGACTTTCTCTAGCCCGCCAACTACGCATCTTTTTAGGAAGAGTTCGGGTGCGATACGTAAGAAAAGATCGATGTCATATGCATTACTAAAGGTTTTGAATGGTCGAGCCGCGGCGCCACCATGCATGACTTGGAGCATGGGGGTTTCGACTTCGATGAACTCGCGCTTATCAAATGTGTCGCGGAGGGATTTCAAAACTTTCGGCCGGATACGAGCGGTGTCGCGCGCTTCAGGACGCACAATCAAATCAACATAACGTTGGCGAACGCGGGTCTCTTCGCTTAATGGGTTATGTTCGTTGGGAAGTGGGCGGAGCGCTTTTGCTGCTAGGTGATAAGTATTAGCAAGAATCGAAAGTTCGCCACGTTTTGAAGTAATGACTTCGCCAGTAACACTGACGATATCGCCGAGATCGATATCGGTCTTCCAATTCTCAAGTTGTGCTTCTCCGACTTTGTCGAGTGAGAACATCGCTTGTAATTCGGTTCCATCGCCTTCGCGCAGCGTTGCAAAACAGAGCTTTCCAGTATCGCGCTTGAAGATGATGCGGCCAGTAACGCTTTCGGTAACGCCCGAGGATTTATCAATGTCGAGATCTTTAAAGCGAGCGCGGATTTCCTTCAACGTCGCGGTTCGCGGAACAGAGACGGGATATGGAGATACGCCACGTCCAAGGAGTGATTCGCGTTTCTCGCGACGAATCCTTAATTGTTCGGGAAGGTCATTTTCCGTCATAGTGACGGGAGTCTATCCATTCCGTTCGTGCACAAGACGCAGGCCAATGAGTGTGAGATCTGGTTCGTGATAATCAATGGTCTCGGAAATTCCTAGTACTAGTGGCGCTAATCCACCGGTGGCAATCACAGAGATCTTCTCGTTATCGGGATACAGCGCATCTAATTCATCACTGATGCGATTGACCAAGCCATCGACTTGGCCGGCAAAGCCATAGATAGTGCCTGATTGCAGGGCTTCTACCGTGTTCTTGCCGATTACTGATTTCGGTTTTACTAATTCAACTTTGCGAAGTTGGGCAGCGCGGGATGCAAGCGCTTCGACTGAGATTTCGATTCCGGGAGCAAGTGCGCCACCAAGGAATTCCCCTTTGGGTGAAACCACATCGAGATTTGTGGAGGTTCCAAAATCAACAACGATACACGCGCCATCTTTATAGAGGTTGTGCGCTGCAAGAGTATTGACGATGCGGTCGGCGCCGATTTCTTTCGGATTATCAACAATGAGCGGAACTCCTGTTTTTACACCAGGTTCAATGATGGTGGTGCGAATATCTTGGAAGTAACGCCCAATCATGGTGCGCGCTTCGCGCAAAACCGAAGGCACAGTCGAGCAGACAGCTAGTCCTGTGACGGTATATCCGGTAATCAAGGATCGATACTGCAGCCACAATTCATCAGCGGTGTCGCGCGCATCAGTCTTCACCCGCCACGAATCAACCATCTCTTCACCATCGAAGATGCCCAGAACAGTGTTTGTGTTTCCAATATCGATAGCGAGCAGCATCAGAAGTCCAATCCGATATCAAGTACGGGCGCAGAGTGGGTCAAAGCGCCAACAGCTAAGTAATCAACGCCAGTTGAGGCATATGCGTTGGCGTTTTCTAACGTCAATCCCCCCGATGATTCCAATTTGGTTGGGGAATGCTTCGCAAGTTCAACGGCAGCTTTCGTCTCTTCGATACTCATGTTGTCGAGCAAGACGATATCGACTCCGACATGGAGCGCTTCTTTGAGTTGTTCCAAGTTATCTACTTCTACTTCAATCTCTACTCCGGGGAATTCGCGCTTCACGCGATTTATGGCATCAGTGACTGAACCAGCGGCTGCGATGTGGTTATCTTTGATGAGCGCGCCATCCGAGAGTGTCATGCGGTGATTAGCGCCGCCGCCCATACGGACCGCATATTTCTCCAGTTCACGCATGCTTGGTGTCGTTTTTCGGGTATCGCGGACCTTTGCTTTGGTTCCAGCAACCTCTTTCACCCATGATGAGGTAAGTGACGCAATTCCAGATAAGTGTGAAAGAAAATTCAACGCAGTGCGTTCGGCGAGCAAGATTGCGCGAGTATTTCCTTCAACTGTTATTAACGTTGTTCCAGCTTCAACTGAAGTTCCGTCATTAACTTTGATTTCATAATTGTTAAGACCGCATTCTTCAAGAACTGCGGCCGCAACAAGCGTTCCAGCAATCGTTCCGGTCTTGCGCGCATTGAAAGTTGCGGTGCTCCGATGATTTTCGCCAATGGTTGCCTTGCTGGTGAGATCGCCAGCGTGAGCATCTTCAGCGAGGGCTTGGGCTACTCGTTGTTCAACCAGTGCGAGATCTAGACCTGCGGCTTCAATCTTTTTACCGAGCGATGGAGAGATCATTGAACACCTCCTCAGTCGCTGATTTCCAATCGCCATTCTTGGAAAGGCTCTGGTGTATTCGCTTCGTCCATTCAGACGAAGTTTCTGGAAAGTCTTCTCGCCAATGAGAACCGCGTGATTCGGTTCGTTCAAGGGCGGAACGCACAATTGCTGTGGCAAGGAGATAAAGATTGGTGGTTTCCCACGCATCAAGGTTTGCGAAGATTGTGGATGCGTTCTTTAGTTTTGCCAATGTCGTTAGCGTTTCTTGCAAAGATTCTTTAGAACGCACAACAGATGCGCCCTTCGACATTGCGCGTTGTAGTTCGCCACGAATCGATGGCGAAAGTAAGAAGTCAAAGGAATCTTGAGGGGCCGGATCTTCATATTCAGGCAAGTTGGCCGCGATATCTTCGGCAATTCGCGCGCCAAAAACTAAACCTTCAAGCAGTGAATTTGAGGCAAGGCGATTAGCGCCGTGGGCTCCGGTACATGCTGTCTCACCTACTGCGTAAAGCCCAGGAACTGAAGAATGGCCGTTTAAATCAGTGCGGACGCCGCCAGAGGCGTAATGCGATGCGGGTGCAACTGGAATCAGGTCAGTAACCGGATTTATTCCAATCTCTTTACATGAGGCGTTAATTGTTGGGAAGCGCTCCGAAAAATCTTTAATGGAACGTGCATCAAGCCAGACATGATGTGAACCAGTGAGTTGCATCTGCCGTGATATCTCTTTTGCGACGATGTCACGTGGCGCAAGATCTGCGAGCGGATGCACTCCACGCATGAATCGTTCGCCGCGATCATTCACAAGGAATGCGCCTTCGCCACGAACTGCTTCGGAAATCAATGGTTGTTGCCCGCGTGAACCTTCGCCCATGTAAAGAACGGTGGGATGAAACTGAATGAACTCAACATCGGCAACATCAGCCCCAGCACGTAGAGCGAGCGCCACGCCATCACCAGTCGAGACGGATGGATTAGTAGTTTGGGAATACACCTGTCCAAGACCACCAGTTGCAAGCACGACTGCGCGAGCAAGCACTTGTCCTACTCCATCGCGCGTTCCTTCCCCAATAACGTGAATTGTTACGCCACATACTCGCCCGGCTTTTGTCTTGAGGGCATCAAGCACGAGCGCATGTTCTATGACTTCAATACCTGGATCATTTGAGACTGCAGCGAGAAGCGCACGAGAAACTTCAGCGCCTGTGGCATCACCGCCAGCATGCAAGATGCGATTGCGCAGATGACCGCCTTCGCGCGTTAATGCAATCTCGCCAGTTTCCGATGTATCAAAGACAGCGCCACGTGCGATTAATTTTCGGACCGCTTCCGGTCCTTCACTTACGAGAACTTTGACTGCAGGTAAATCACACAATCCTGCGCCAGCAACCAGAGTGTCTTTCTCATGTTGATCAGGAGAATCACCTGGTCCAAGAGCAGCGGCGATTCCACCTTGGGCCCACTTGGTAGAACCAGCATCAATAAATGACTTTGTGACCAGCAAAACCGAGAGGTTGTGGGCGCGGATTTGGAGCGCCGTGGTTAATCCCGCAACGCCAGAGCCAATCACGACAACGTCAGCTTTCGCAGTCCATCCAGGAAGTGGAGCACGTAATCTCATACTCGCACCAACGCGCTCTTCATCGCCATATTGTCAATCAATCGCACGCCATCAATCCAGCCAGCCACAATCGCGCGACGCTTCAGCGATTCGTTCGTGGCAATCTCGAAAGTATCCTCATCGATGATTTCGGCATAATCTAAAGTGAAGCGCGGTTCGTTTGTAACTTCATTTAACTTCTTTTGAGCTGCGTCAAGGGATTCTTCTTCAGCTGCTTTTCGAAGCACAGCTGAAATAACATCTGCTGCGCTCCGTCCTTCAGTTGAGAGTCGAACATTTCGAGATGACATTGCAAGCCCAGTTGATTCACGGATGGTCGGCGCCGGGACGATTTCAATTTCGGGATGGAGTTGGGTTGCCATCTGATTAATCAGGAAAAGTTGCTGGAAATCTTTCTCGCCGAAGATTGCAAATCGAGGTTTTACTATTTCAAATAGACGATTAACGACAGTTAAGACACCATCAAAATGTCCAGGGCGATGGACGCCTTCAAATTTCGTTCCTAGGGCGCCAGCCGAGAGGCGAGTTATTTCAGTTGGATAAATGGTTTCATACTCAGGTCGCCATAAAACGGTGGCACCTGCTTCACGTGCCAGTTCAAAGTCTCGCTCGGGTGTGCGTGGATACTTTGCCAGATCCTCTTCATCTTCAAATTGAAGTGGGTTAATGAAAACCGAGACCACAACTTCATCGCAGATTTCACGAGCGCGCTGAATAAGTGATTGATGACCAGCATGGAGAGCGCCCATTGTGGGCACAAACGCGCATGGGCGATCGAGGTCCGTGAGGACTTTCATTTCTTTCACTTATACAGCTCCAGTCCGTGAGTGGTACCAGGCAGACTGAAGTCTACTGCGCTAATTCAGCGCGGCCAAAAGCTCCTGTACTGGGCCGAAGCCTGGCAGTTCTGCGGTCGGATCAATTTCCAGCCATGGCTCCAATACGAATTTTCGCTCAAAAGCGCGCGGATGAGGCAAGGTCAACTCTTCACTTTCAAGATAGAAGCCTTCGTAATCCACGATATCTAAATCAATAGTTCGCGCAGCTTTGGGAAATGCGCGTTGGCGACCAAGTTCTGCTTCCACTTTCAATAACTCTTTCATCAACTCTTTGGGTTGTAACTCAGTATCGCCAATGAGCACGGCATTGATGTAATTGGGTTGTTCATCCCTCACCTTGAATGGCGCAGTTTCGTAGAGTTTGGAAACTTTATTTACCTTTATAAAATCTCGAAGAGCGTCTATTGCTAGCGAAATTTGTTTTCGTGGGTCACCGAGGTTTGCACCTAACGCGATGACAACTTTCATCGCTCTCGCTTAATCGTTACTGAGACATCTCCGAATGCAACCGAAATAGGGGCACGCGGTTTATGGACCGTGGTCTTGATTTTTTCTACTGTTGGATAAGCGTTCATAATCTTTCGAGAAATGTTCTCAGCGAGTGCTTCGATCAAAGTAACTGGTGGACCGACAATCTCATTGTGTATCAAGACCGCAACATCGTTGTAGTCAATACTGTCATTCAAATCATCTGACTTCCCTGCTATTTCGAGATCTAATTTCAATTCCACATCAACGATGAATGGCTGGCCAGTCTGACGTTCTACTTCGAACAATCCGTGGTAACCCAAACCTTCGATACCAGAAATGCGCATCGTGTCGCTCATGCCTCAACCCTACTCTTGGCCATCGCGTTGACGGTCGCAATCGCATCACGATGCGGCTTTACTGAATGGGTACGAACTCCCCACACATTCTGTTTGGCGACCATCGCGGTCACCGCAATCGATGCCGCTTCCCGATCATCTGGATTCGTTGCTCCGGTCAATTCACCAAGAAAACGCTTCCGCGACGCTCCAATCAGGATGGGATAGCCCAAAAGCGCTATTCGATCGATATTTCGCAGCAACTCCCAGTTATGTTCACCAAGTTTGGAAAATCCGATACCGGGATCGATGATGATCTGTTCAGGGTCTACTCCAGCTTCAATCGCTGAATTGATCCGTTCTTCTAACTCTTCCTTTACTTCCTTCACTACATCTTTATATGTTGCGTGCTCTTGCATCGTCTTTGAATGCGCCCGCCAATGCATGATGATGTATTGGACTTTAGGATTCTTTGCGATAATTGAGTACATTGCAGGATCAGCTAAACCACCACTGACATCGTTCACATATGTTGCGCCGAGGGCAATCGCTTTTTCTGCGATTGACGCCCGAGTGGTATCGATAGAGATGGGTGTACCTAACTTCGCTAACTCCGTTATTACTGGAATTACACGCGCTTCTTCTTTACTTTCACTCACGCGATCTGCGCCCGGTTTTGTTGATTCACCACCAACGTCGATGATGTCGACACCTTCGGCAATCATTGCTTCAGCACGAGCGATGGCATCCTTTACTGAGAAATGTTTTCCTCCGTCAGCAAATGAATCAGGGGTTACATTCAATATCCCCATTACTACTGTGCTCATTAGCGCGTGATAAGAGACATCGCTTCGGCGCGGGTTGCTGGATCGCGAAGCATTCCACGAACTGCGCTAGTGACAGTGCGCGCTTCAGATTTGCGGACTCCACGCATAGACATACAAAGGTGTTCGCAATCGATAATCACAATCACGCCACCAGGCTGCAGAATCTCCACCATCGCATCAGCGATTTGAGTCGTAAGACGTTCTTGTACTTGTGGGCGACGTGCATAGAGATCAACAAGTCGCGCTATCTTCGAAAGTCCCGTTACTTTCCCCGAAGCTCCTGGGATGTAGCCGATATGTGCCACCCCATGAAAAGGCGTTAAATGATGCTCACAATGCGAATAAACCTCGATATCTTTGACGATTACTAGCTCTTCATGTCCGATATCGAATGTTGTGGTCAAGACATCTTTTGGTTCTTGGTACAAGCCTTGGAAGTTTTCCTGAAGGGCTCTAGCAACGCGCTTAGGAGTATCGCGTAATCCTTCTCGAGTTGGATCTTCGCCAATCGCGAGGAGAAGTTCAGTGATCGCTCGTTCTGCTCGCTCGTGGTCGAAGTTTTTACTCATCTTTTGCTGCAGCCTTCTTCTTTCGCTTCGGCCTCTCTTCAACCACGCCATTGAGATGATTATTGCGAGGCTTGAGCGCTACAGGTGGAATTCGCGAAGGCTGGCGATCTGATGAGCCAGTCCAAGCTGGACGCTTCGGACGAGATGCAACATTTTTGAAGATAACTTCGATTTCTTCCTTATGTAACGTCTCTTTTTCTAGCAGCTCTTCAACGAGAGCATCCAGGATTGAACGATTCTCAATCAAGATTTCATACGCTTCTTGATGTGCGCCTTCAATCATCGCCTTGATCTCTTGATCAATTGCAGATGCAATATCTTCGGAGTAATCACGTTGGTGACCATAATCGCGACCAAGGAACGGAGCAGCATCGCTTGTTCCAAGTTTGATGGCGCCCAATTTTTCCGTCATTCCATATTGAGTGACCATTGCACGTGCCAACGCTGTCGCCTTTTCGATGTCGTTCGATGCGCCGGTAGTTGGATCATGGAAGACAAGTTCTTCCGCAGCGCGACCACCCATGGTGTATGCAAGTTGGTCGAGCATCTGATTACGCGTTGTTGAATACTTATCTTCGTCAGGCAAAACCATGGTGTAACCGAGCGCGTGGCCACGAGGCATGATCGTAATTTTGTGAACCGGGTCGGTATGAGGAAGCGCGTGCGCCACAAGTGCATGGCCGCCTTCGTGATACGCAGTCACGCGGCGCTCTTCTTCGCTCATAAGCCTTGATTTACGCTGTGGTCCAGCCATCACGCGATCAATCGCTTCATCTACATCATCGCGGGATACGACCTTGCGGTTCTGTCGCGCTGTAAGTAGGGCAGCTTCGTTAAGGACATTCGCAAGATCGGCGCCAGTAAAACCGGGTGTACGTCGAGCGATTCCAAGTAGATCGAGATCTTTTTCCAGCGGCTTGTTCTTTGCGTGGACTTTGAGAATCGCTTCACGACCTTTTACATCGGGGCGATCAATTCCAATCTGACGATCAAAACGTCCTGGACGAAGAAGTGCCGGGTCAAGAATGTCAGGTCGGTTTGTTGCCGCAATCAAAATCACTTGATCGTGCGGTTCAAATCCATCCATCTCAACAAGAAGTTGATTGAGGGTCTGTTCGCGTTCATCATGTCCGCCACCCATTCCAGCGCCGCGATGGCGACCGACGGCGTCAATTTCATCAACGAAGATGATTGATGGCGAGTTGGCTTTTGCTTGATTGAAAAGATCACGCACACGCGCCGCACCAACACCAACAAACATTTCAACAAAGTCAGAACCTGAAATGGAATAGAAAGGAACTTTTGCTTCGCCAGCAACTGCGCGAGCAAGGAGAGTCTTTCCGGTTCCTGGTGGGCCAAAAAGCAGAACGCCTTTTGGAATCTTGGCCCCAATTTCTTGGTACTTCTTGGGATCGGCTAGAAAATCTTTAATCTCTCGGAACTCTTCAATAGCTTCATCCGCACCAGCGACATCAGCAAAAGTAACTTGTGGGACATCATTGTTATGCAATTTTGCGCGTGAGCGACCAAAAGAAAATATTCGTGAGCCGCCTTGTGATTGACCCATGAAAAAGAGGAGAAGAAAAGCCAACAAAATAATGGGGCCGAGAGTAAAGAGAATTGAGATGAAGATATTTGTCTTCGGGACCGTTACATCCCACTCTTTCGGAGGCTGATTTGCAGTAAGTAAATCAACCAAAATCGGCTCTTGGCCAGTTACATACGATGCTTCTACCTTGGTCGATCCATTGATCGCCTGCCCTGGTTTAAGAACAAGTTGGATGACCTGCTCGCGATCGACGATGTTGGCCGATTCAATTTCACCACGTGTAATCGCAGCCATCGCTTGAGAGGTATCAATCTTGGCGAACTGATTACTTCCCGAGGAAATCTGGCCGAAGATTGTGACACCAATAATTGCAACGAAGATCCAGAAGAGCGGACGACGCGTCAAACGTGGGCGTGGTGGCGTTTTGCCAGATTGATTCCCGCCTCGCGATTGCGGAAGTTTGGGAAGTTTAATTTTTTTCTCGGCCATATTTACTCGTACATGTGCTTTGCAAGCACACCGATAAAGGGGAGGTTGCGATACTTTTCATTAAAATCGAGTCCATACCCAATAACAAAATCTTTTGGAATGTCAAAGCCGACATACTTCACTTTTACATCAACGGTTGCTGATTCAGGCTTGCGAAGTACGGTCATGATCTCAACTGACTTTGCGCCACGTGACTTCAAGTTTGTGCTGAGCCAATCAAGAGTTAAACCTGTGTCAACAATATCTTCAATGATCAAGACGTTACGGCCAGTGATGTCTTTATCTAAATCTTTGAGAATTCTGACCACACCAGAAGATTTTGTTCCTGAGCCGTAAGAAGAAACGGCCATCCAATCCATATCAAGGTGGCGATTAATGTGGCGCGATAAGTCAGCCATCACCATCACCGCGCCTTTGAGTACGCCGACGAGAATGAGATCTTGATCTTTGTAGTCAGCTTCGATTTGTAGCGCGATTTCTTTCAGGCGCTTTTGAAGTTGCTCTTCAGTAACGATGACTCGTTCTATTTCGTTCTGAACCGATGCGAGATCCACACTTTCCCTTTCAGGTGAGTTATTGGCTTTTAAGAGAGCGAAAGTCTGCCCGAAATCCGCTCCACGGTCACACCGCCAGGAAGCGATACCGGCCCCTGTCCCTTCCACGCTGTGACCAGAGACTCAACCGGCTCAATATGGTCAGCGGAAAGTGAGCCCGATGGGGCGCCAGCGAGATAGATGGCTTTGCGGATAACGCGGGTCCGGATAGCGCGAGGCAATCCCTCGAGCGTCGCGATATCCAACGAGTTCGGCTCCAGATCTTCAAAGACATCATCGGCCCATTGGTCGAGCGCATCAGCATCATCGCGCAAAAGTTTGGCGGAACGAACAAGAGCATCGGCGATGCCGGGACCAATCTCTTTCTCCATCATCGGCAGAACATTTTCGCGGACACGGACGCGAGTGAACTCCATCGATTGATTATGTGGATCGCGCCAGAACTTCATTCCGGCTTCTTCACATGCTGCTTCAGTTTGATCGCGAGTAATAGAAAGTAGTGGGCGGCGATAATTATCAATCCGTTGTGCCATTCCAGATAAGGACCGGGTACCAGAACCCCGCGCTAATCCAAGAAGAACTGTTTCGGCTTGATCATCTTTGGTGTGACCCATGAAGATTGCAACTGCGCTATGTTGACGAGCAACATCATTGAGCGCGATATATCGTGCGCGACGTGCTGATGCTTCAATTCCGTCGGTAATCTCGACACTAATCTTTCGGATTTCAATATTTTCGTAACCAATCTTGATCAATTCTTTTTTTGCTTGATGTGCAACATCGGCAGAATTTTTCTGGAGTGAATGATCGATGATGAGCGCTACTACTTTGATTGCTTTTGCTTCACATTCGGGAAGTAGAGCTGCGGCCAACGCTGATGAGTCAGCTCCGCCAGAAGCAGCAACAATGACGGTATCGCCAGCGCTGAGGTCTTCGAGTTCGCGTCGAACCGCAAGGCGAATCTGATACAGCGGAGTTGGTTCGGCCATGAGCCAAGCCTAGGCAGTCTTAGACCCGACCTCCATACGGCATCAATCCTTTGATGCTGTAAATATTCGAGAAGAGCAATCCTTTACCTTTCGAATTCGCTTCCCACATCATTCCGTTTCCTGCGTAAATAGAGATGTGATGGATGGAGTTCACAGTTCCCTTATAGGAATAGAAGAGCAAATCGCCAGGTTCAAGTTGGCTTATTGGCACATGCTTTGTAAAGCTGAAATAGAGCGAAGAGTTGAGGCGATCCCAGTTCGGCCAACCTAATCCCGCTGAACGATAAGCGGCATAAACCAGACCAGAACAATCGAATGTACTGGGTCCTTCACTTCCCCACACATAAGGCTTGCGCGCCAATACTTGTTTCTTCGCAAACTCCACAGCTTTAGCGCGCATTTCGGGAGTTGAGCGCGATGTTGATCGGCCTTTGAATCCAATATCGGGCCAGATCTTTGTGTAAATAGCAGTGTTGTCAGCAATATTCGCATTTGCTTCTTCAAGGAGCGCAAGTTGGCGTTGTTGCTCGAGAGTTACTCGAGTCTTTCGAGCCGCTAACAATTCTTTCAAAATCTGATCTTGGATCTTTTGTAGTTTATCTACTTCTTTCTGTTGTGCACTGCGCGCAGCATCCGCTTCAATCTTTGTGGCTTCTACTTTTTTCGTTGCAACTTCTTGCGCTAACTTCGCAGCGTCGGCAGCTTTCTTTGCTTCCTTTGCAACTTGTTCAGCAGCTTTGAAACGGAAGAGGGCAGTTGTGTTCTGTTCGCCAAGGTTATTCAAAGTAGATAAGCGATCCATCAAATCTTGTGGTCCATCGGAATGAAGAAGTGCATCCAAATCTGTGAAGCCGCCGCCCATGATGTATGCATTTGCGGCAAGTCGACCAATTGCATCGTGTGCTGCTTTCACTTCCGAAACCGCAGCGTTATAGGCGGCTGCAGCAGCCTGCGCTTCTTTGACTGCGACAGCTAATTCTCTTTTTGCAGCTTCATATTTCTGGCGCGCTTTAGTGGCGACTGCAGTAAGTTGGCGGAGAGTGAGGTTTGCTTTATTTAGTCGGGCAGCGGCAGCATCCGCAGCTTTCTTCTTCTCGGCTTCTGCTTTCTTCGCAGCTTCAATCTGGGCAATCGTTGGTTTTGGTGGATTAGCGAGCGCAGGCGTCAGCGACAGTACTAATAGAGAGGAGAGGCTGAGCGCGATGATGCGTACTCGACTAGATCTCAATTCGTGGCTCCCTGGGGAATGTGGGGGTCAGTTACTAATGAAAAGGATAAATGGATGCGTCGCAAA
>RFMK01000095.1 GCA_009927705.1 Actinomycetota bacterium
GCAATTTCAACCCGCAGGCGTAAGGCAGTCAAGGCTCACAGACCTTGAAACGCCGCGATATTTACTAGTTACTGATTCGTTATAAAGCGCGATTTTTGCACGCGCATTTACATCGGAGTTGAACTACTTATGAACGCCTGGAACGGTGTGGTCCCAACCCTTAACGTCTTCCGGTTTACGTGGAGCTTTACCGATATATCGGGCCGAAGGGCGGATCAAACGACCAGTGCGCTTCTGTTCCAAGATGTGTGCAGACCAACCGGCAGTTCGTGCAGATGTAAACATCGGCGTAAACATATGGCCAGGGACGTCAGCAAAATCAAGGAGAACTGCGGCCCAGAATTCCACGTTTGTTTCAAGAACGCGATCCGGGCGACGTTCGCGCAATTCAGCAAGAGCTGCATCTTCCAAAGCCTTTGCAACTTCATAGCGCGGCGCAGCAAGTTCTTCGCACGTACGTCGCAATGTACGTGAACGAGGATCTTGCGCGCGATAAACGCGATGACCAAATCCCATCAAACGCTCACCTTTATCAAGCAAATCCTTTACATATGCGCGAGCATCGCCACGCTTCTCAACTTCTTCAATCATGTGAAGAACGCGCGACGGAGCTCCACCATGAAGTGGTCCAGACATTGCGCCAATCGCACCTGAGATGGATGCGGCAACGTCTGCACCGGTGGATGCAATAACGCGCGCCGTAAATGTTGAAGCATTCATTCCATGTTCAGCAGCGGAAACAAAGTAAGCATCGATAGCGCGAACATGCTTTGGATCTGGTTCGCCTCTCCAGCGAATCATCATTCGTTCAACAACTGTGTGCGCCTTATCAACTTCTGATTGCGGAACCATCGGTTGCCATGTTCCACGCGCAGATTGGGCAACATAAGAAAGAAGCATGACTGAAACGCGCGCGAGATTGCTGCGAGCTTCTTCATCTGAAATATCAAGGAGCGGCTTTAATCCCCATGCAGGAGCAAGCATTGCGATTGCAGATTGAACATCAACACGAACATCGCCAGAGTGAATGGGAATTGGGAATGGTTCTGCGGCAGGAAGACCTGGATTGAATTCATCATCAACCAGAAGGCCCCACACGTTTCCGAATGAGACGCGACCTACGAGATCATCGATGTCGACTCCGCGATATCTGAGTGCGCTACCTTCTTTATCTGGTTCTGCGATTTCAGATTCAAATGCGATTACGCCTTCAAGACCGGGTTTAAAGTCATCTGCCATGCGGCGTATTCTGCCCGTATTGGGTAAGTGCGCAAAATGGCGCAGTCAAAGATGCCCTGACCCCTAAAGTGACGTTAGATACACCTATGACGGAAAGCCACCAGCCAGAGATCAGTCGCGAGACGATTTCCGCGATGCGCCGTTCTTATGGCGAAGCGGGTTTGAGCGAGAGCGCCGCCGATAAAGATCCCATCACTCAATTTCAGCGTTGGTTGAAAGATGCAGCTTCAAACTCCTTCATCGTCGAAGCAAATGCCATGGTTCTTTCAACAATGAGTAACTCTGGACCCAGTTCACGAACTGTCTTATTGAAGGATGTTACAAACGAGGGTTTCACTTTCTTTACCAATTACTCATCACGCAAAGCCAAAGAGATTTCACATAACTCCTCTGTCTCATTGTTGTTTCCCTGGTATCCGATGGAAAGGCAAGTGATCATTTCGGGAAATGCCGCGAAGATTTCTGAAAACGCATCAGCGGAATATTTTGCTACTCGGCCATGGTCAAGTCAGATTGGCGCTTGGGCTAGCGCTCAATCATCCGAACTCGATTCACGCGAGACACTTGAAGCGCGGTGGAAAGAATTCGCCGAAAAGTATCCGGAGGGTTCCGCAGTTCCAAAGCCTCCACATTGGGGTGGGTTCTTAGTCACACCATCGGTGATTGAGTTCTGGCAGGGGCGTTATTCACGCTTGCATGATCGACTCCGATATGTGAAAGCGACCCCATCAAATTGGAAGCTACAACGCATCTTCCCTTAGGCTTTATACATGTCCGATATCAAGATTCCAGATTCGATAAAACCTACAGATGGCCGCTTTGGTTGCGGCCCATCCAAGATCCGACCAGAAGCTCTTGCTGCTCTCGCCGCTTCAGGTACATCGGTACTCGGCACTTCGCATCGTCAAAAGCCAGTAAAGAACGTTGTCGGTCGTATACGTACCGGACTAACTTCACTTTTTAATCTGCCCGAAGGTTATGAAGTGGTACTTGGTAACGGTGGTTCCACTGCGTTCTGGGATATCGCTACTTTTGGTTTAATCGAAAAGAAATCACAGCACTTAAGTTTCGGTGAGTTCTCCTCCAAGTTTGCTTCAGCTGCGAAAGAAGCGCCTTTCCTCGATGACCCAAGTGTCATCAAATCTGAACCTGGTTCACATCCTCTTCCAGTAGCTGAGGCAGGAGTAGATACCTACGCACTAACCCACAACGAAACATCGACTGGTGTTGCTATGACGATTAAGCGCCCCGCTAACACTGACGGTGCTCTCGTCCTCGTCGATGCCACGAGCGCTGCGGGTGGATTGGTTGTCGATGCCAAAGAATTCGATACTTATTACTTTGCACCACAAAAGTCTTTCGCTTCGGATGGTGGATTGTGGCTCGCGCTCATGAGCCCCGCCGCCATTGCACGTGTAGCAAAGATAAAAGAGAGTGGACGCTGGGTTCCTGCATACTTCGATCTCACTATCGCAATTGAAAATTCTCGCCTCGACCAGACATACAACACTCCAGCGGTTGCGACGTTGATGTTGCTTGCTGACCAAATTGAATGGATGAATAACAACGGCGGAATGAACTTTGCTGCCGGCCGGTCTGCGAAGTCAGCCGAAATCATGTACGGGTGGGCAGAGAAGACTTCCTATACCTCACCCTTTGTGACCGACCCAGCCATGCGCTCAAAAGTGGTAGCCACAATCAACTTTGATGACTCGATTGATGCGCTAGAAATTGCGAAAGTCCTCCGCTCAAATGGCATCGTTGACACTGAGCCTTATCGCAAACTCGGAAAGAACCAGCTTCGAATTGGCATGTTCCCATCGGTTGATCCTGATGATGTTGCCGCTCTCACCCAATGTATTGAGCATGTAGTTGAGAATCTAAAGAAATAGACCTTTGCCAACAACTACATATAAGCGCGACAAAGTATTCTGGTTAGCAGCGCTACAAACTGGCGCATTTGGCATCTTCATGGGCGGTTTCGGGCCTGCCCTGCCACTACTTCAAGAAGCCCAAGGTACAAGCGCCGCAATTGCCGGGTTACATGGAACTGCACTTGGCGTAGCCTCAATTATTGCTGGTGCATTCAACGCTCACATCGTCCATCGTTATGGGCGAATGACCACGGTGTGGTTGGGACTCATCACCTTCAATATCGGCGCACTCGGCTTCGTGCTCTTTCCTCGCGCCTGGCAGACAATCCTTGCGATATTCATCGCCGGTATCGGACTTTCGGTCACCGTAAATAACACTTTCATGAAACTTTCAATTCACTTCGCTGATCATTCAGCCCGTGCTACTTCACAAGCGAATGGGGTTAATTCTGCATTTGTCTTACTTGGGAATTTCATTATTGGAGTCATTGCAAGTAGTAGTTTCAGTTGGAAATTAGGTTTGCTGCTTTGTATTCCCTTCACGATAGTTCTGTATCTTCTCTTGGGCCGTCAAGAAGAGTATGAATACATTCCAGAGGAATCTGGACGTCAAAAAGGTTCGCTCTCCTTGAAGTACTGGGTGAGTTGGGTCGGAATGACCTTTTGTATCGCCGCGGAGTTTGCCATCGCTTTTTGGGCTGCTGCGCTGCTGCGTGAACGAACGGACATGAGTGCACCCCTAGCAACAACGCTGGTCTTGGCTTTTCCTTTGGGAATGATGATTGGGCGATGGTTTGGAACTTATTTATTGCCCAGCCTCGATATTGATCAGCGCTTGAAATTAATTGTCGCAATTCAGGGCTTGAGCTTTCTTGTCTTTTGGGCATCAGATATCGCCTTAGCATCGTTCATCGCGCTCTTTTTCGTTGGTTTCGGTACTTCAATGCAATTTGCTTTATCAACACTGCGATTATTGCGCTTTGGTGCCAATAAGCCCGACCTTGCAATCGGAAAAGCAAGTTGGGGTGCAGGGATTGCAATCGCTTTATCTCCATTTTTCCTGGGTTTTCTGGCCGATAAGTTCGGCATCGTCAACGCATTTCTGATGGTTCCTGCGATAGTTATCTGCGCATTTGTTATTGTGGTGCTTCTACCAAGCGACCACGAAGTGGAGAAACGATGAATTACAAGACGCGAAGAATCGTGACTCTCGCGATCCTTTTTAGCCTAGTCTTTTTTGTCCTCGTAAGCGGGCTCTAGAACATCTGCAACTGCGACGCTCGCAGGCGGCGCACCTTTATCGTGAAACTGCGAATAGGTAACCAGGGCCGCAAGTAAAGATATCGATCCACAGATCCCAATTGTTTCGCGCGTTCCGATCACCTGTGTCATCCAGCCAATAAATGGTGAAACTATCGGCGTACCTCCCAAGAACACGGTGAGATAAATACCCATAACTCGGCCACGAATCTGAGAATCTGTTCGCATCTGGACCATGGTGTTTGCGCCGATAAAGGTAAGAAGTGCTACGCAGCCAATAAATGGCAAGAAAATTGCATAGATCAAATATGTCGGTGCAAATGATCCCGCTACGAGCAAGGCGCTAAAAATCATAGATCCGATCATCACAAATCGAGGACCACGCTTTTTTTCAAGGCGAGCGGAAATGATCGCTCCAGAAAGTGAACCGATGGCCAAGATGCTGCCAAGCGCGCCATATTCCGCAGCGCTCTTATCAAAGACTTGAGTAGCCATCATCGTGTTGAAGATGTTGAAGTTCAGGCCAAAGCTTGTGGCGAAGAAGACCGTGATCATTACCGACAAAATGTCTGGACGAGCTGCAACATAACGGAGCGCTTCGCGAACTTTTGTGGAAGAAGATTTACGTTCTTCGCGGAAAAGATCTGCTTCTCGAATATTTAATAGCGCCACAATCACAATCAAGTACGAGATTCCGTTGAGAATAAATGAAACCCCGGTGCCATAAGCTGCAATCAACAACCCTGAAAGCCCTGGACCGATAAGGCGACCCGTATTGAAATTTGCCGAGTTAAGACCTACGGCGTTGGGAAGATCATCTTTTCCAACAACTTCTACGTTAAAACTCTGGCGGACTGGCGCATCAATCGCATTACCCATGCCCAGCATGAATGCGAAGAACATCACATGCCAAATCTTGATGTTCTCCGTCAGTACGAGCGTGCCAACGGAGAGCGCTGAGAGACCACCGGTGAGATTGGTGAACATCAATACTTTTCGCTTATTTAGTTTGTCGGCTATTTTTCCACCCGAGATACTAAAGAAGAGAGTTGGTAGAAACTGCAACGCAGTGACAACACCGAGATAAGAACCACTATTTGTGAGTTCGAGGATTAGCCACGCTTGTGCAACACCTTGGGCCCACGTCCCGATGTTAGAGATGAAATTCGCTGAGAAGAGTATTCGGAAGTTGCGATGCTTAAATGATCGCAAAGTTCCCATATGGCGAGTCTAGTATGCTTGCCATTATGCGCAGCGCGGTACCAATCATCATCGCAGGAATTGTCGTGTGGACTGTCGCACTTGTGATTGCAATCATCGTTAATGCGCTCGCAAAAATTATTTTGACCTGCTTGCTTGGAATAACGCTCGGATTCATCGGAATCCGTTACACAAAGCGCAGAGCGCAACGAGAAGGTAAGTAACTACCCTTCGATTTCCTGTGCGATTCCTCGCAGAACCTTAGCTACGCGCGCAGCTTCAGCTTCGCTTGGATAACGTCCTTGGCGAAGTCCATTTCCAACGCGATCAAGCATCTTGATGGATTCCTCGATAATGACTGCGAGATCATCAGCTCCAGCTTTTGAATTGGCAAGTGATGGCGGTGCATCAATGATGCGTACTGAGAGCGCTTGTGGACCTTTGCGACCTTCAGCAACACCGAACTCCAACTTAGTGCCAGGCTTCACGGTAGTGACGCCAGATGGAAGTGCAGAGGCAGCGAGATAAACATCTTCGCCTTCATCAGATGAGATGAAGCCAAAACCTTTTTCGAGGCTAAACCATTTAACGCGTCCGACTGGCATGACGGGTGCCTCCTTGAATTTAAGATCGTGTAGGTGTCGTGTGCGCCGCGCTTTGCGGACAGGGGGCTAGTTTATCGCCTCAGAATGCGCGCCGCATCCATGATTTACCGAGACCACACGCGCATCTTCAGGTGAGATCGCATTCGCGCAGACGCCAAATGCTTGGCGGAACGAGCCAGCAATCGGCAGGTAGAAACCACATGAGCCACAATTCTTCGGCGCATATTGCGCGATTGGAGCGTTAGGTCCGCGGTCGCCTTCAATCCAACGCTTTGCTGCTTGATCGCGGCCTTCAATCGAAAGCACGCGAAGTCGACCAGCCCCTAATTCAAATAGTTCGTGAAGATCCAACTCTTCATCAGCGGGCAAGACCGCACTGGCCGGAACAAGTCGCACATCATCAGCAGCGGTGGGAACGATTGTTCCAACGCCAACATCTTCGGCAGTAATGCGATCGCTATAGGGAATCCATTCCGGAGCTAGCAGCGCATCGGTTCCAGGCAGAAGAACGACATCGCAAATCGTCGGGTTACTTTCTGAATCAAGTTTTGCAACAGTGACTGCCCAACGCCAGCCAACATATCCCGGTAAAAGCGCTTCAAATAGATATGTTGCTACATGATCATCATCTGATTCAACCGAAACTTGGGAACCAACGAACTTTTCGTTCTTTGCATCTTCTAATGCGGCCGCACGCGCGATTTCGGATGCCTTAAATGGGTCATCTACTCTCAATGCTTTTGAATTCTTCTTCGCGGTCCGTGCCATAGCTTCCAAGTGTAACGCGGTAGGTTCCAAAACGATGGACTAACGAAATTAGCATCTCACGCAGGATAAGGAAGAGTGCGACTGGCAACAAATCAAATGCGCGCTTGAAGAACCATGGAGTACCTTTCGTCAGCATCCATTGGGTCTTCTCCCATTTAGATAATTCGGGTATCTCTGAGACTGCAATATCTTTCACTGCAATTCCGCGTCGGCTCAACTCTTGAATAGCTGCCTTTGCGAGAAGTTGATGACCCTGTGGTCCTGGGTGCAACATATCGACATGCCAATTCTTTCGCTCATTGACTCCATCAATCTCTCGCGCCTTTAACGAAATCAAAGGAAAGCTCTCTGAAAGTTCTTCATAAACTCTATTGACGCTATCTACTCGTTTCATTAATGCCGACTCAAGTGGTTTCGGCAATTTGAGAATTTTTGATGGATCATGGAGTTGTAGGGTGATCACCTGAGCACCCAATTCATGTAATCGAGAGAGAATTTCAACCATATTAGTCTTCAGTCGATGAGGACAGAAATTGTTTCGTAACATGTCATTGCCGCCGACAACGACGACTGCCACATCGGGTTTGAATTGTGCGGCCAGAGGCAATTGAAACTCAACCAGCTCAGTTGATTTTGCTCCTGGCCTCGCTAGGTTCAAGTATGTCAATGGCGCTTCGATTGCCTCAGCCAGACGATATGTCCACCCCAGTGGGCGGTCAGCCTTCGTGACATCTCCAGTTCCATATGCTGCGCTATCGCCCATCACGACAAACTTCACGTCTGTCTTCACGCGACTAATTTCTCTCTTGATGGCACATCGTGTAAAGCCATCAATTGTTGAATTGTTTTGTCCCAACTAAACTCTAAAGCACGTTTTCTAGCAGCGCTTCGCATTGTGGAATTGGTCAATATCGCATGAATTCTCATTGCAAACTCTGATTCGTTTGACGCTGTCGCTCCACATCTTTTCACTCCATTCTCATCTAGCAATTCTCTTACGGCAGAGCGTGAATTTGCGACGACAGGAGTTCCACAACTCAAGGACTCTAAAGCTGAGAGACAGAACGTCTCTAGCGGACCAGGTGCGATGGAAACGTCGGCACACGCGAGAATATCTGCAATTTTTCTTGGGTTTGCGATATAGCCCGTAAATGTGACCGGTAGCCCTCGCGAATCCCGTTGTAGTTTTTCCATGAGTGGGCCACCTCCAATAATGATGAGATGCGCGTCAATTAAGAATCTCTCACGGAGCACTTTCAACGCAGCGATTGATAAATGTGGGTCCTTTTCCGGAGAAAGACGACCACAATGCACAAGAAGATACTGAGAATTTTGCAGAAGAGACTTGCGCAAATTAGACGATCGACGTTTGGGAGTGAAAACTTCAGAATCGACTCCGAGGGGAATTAATCTCAGATTTGGCGTACTCAATTTCTCAAACTCGCGAGCGGCAAATCGCGTTGTTGCCACTACATAATCGAAGGCTCTCGAAAGTCGTGAGTTATGCCAATCTGCAAATCTTTCGAAGAAGCGTGATGCAGGAAGGAATTTAGCGAATAGTCCTGTGAGTGTTTCGTGGCTAAAAACTAGAGTCTTAATTCCTCTTTTTCGAGCCCAAGGCCCGAGAAATAGGAGCGTAAATCGATCCGAACACTCAATTCTATCGGGCTTCGCCATAATTATGGCCTGTTTAATCTCTTTTCTACTTTTGAAAACTCGATATCCACCAGTAAATGGAATTTCTCTGCTCGAGAGATACAGTGCTTTTCCGTAGACAGTATTAGTTTGCGAAAGATTGATACCTGGAACAACGAACGTAAATTCATGCCCAGCGATTTCATAACGCCTTCCTAAATCATGAATAGTTGTTTTAATCCCACCTGATTTTGGTCCATAGAAATTTGCGATATGAAGTATCTTCATTAGGCCCCAATTCTGATGCTATAACGGTTATTAGCTAGCACGTCGAAATAGTGACCGATTAATTCTTGGTTGATGTTGTCCCATCCGCGATCAATGACGCTATTGCGGGCTCGAGACTTTATCTGCGAAGAGAACAGCAGATTCCAACGCGCCTCGCTCATGTTTATCAACGAATCTGAGGTGGTCATATTTACGACAATGCCATTTTCGCCATCTATGACAAATTCCTTCACCGCTCCTCTATCTGGCGCAATAACGGG
Source organism: Actinomycetota bacterium (assembly GCA_009927705.1). Classification (GTDB taxonomy): domain Bacteria; phylum Actinomycetota; class Actinomycetes; order Nanopelagicales; family Nanopelagicaceae; genus MAG-120802. The sequence goes on from RFMK01000095.1 coordinate 9,130, forward strand.
TACACCTGAGGCCAAGGCTTCTTGAGCAGATTGACAGAAGGTCTCATGTTCTCCAGGGTGGACAAAGCAATCAAAGTTTGCGATGTGTTGGGCAAGCTCAGTCCCGGAAAGTTTGCCGGTAAAGATTGCATTGGGCATCAGTTCTTGTAATCGCGAGCGCTCAGGACCATCCCCGACGATTACAATCTGAAAATCGCTATTGAAAGAAAGTGGCACCAATTTATCCACGCCCTTTTCTGGCGCTAGGCGACCCACATAACCTATGACTTTTTTCGAGGTCGAGAAAAAATTATCAACCCTGCGTTCGGGATTAAAAAGTTCTAGGTCTACTCCACGTCCCCAACGCGCAACGTTACGAATACCAAGATTTGTGAGGATGTCCATCGCGTAAGTAGATGGCGCAAGGTTCAACGTCGAATTTCCATGGATCTTGCGCACTGCCGCGTTGATTCCATGCGCTGCAAAACCGAGACGATAGTGTTGAGAGAAACCCACGTAATCTGTCTGGTACACCGCGATTGTTGGGATTCGACGGCGGTTCGAAATACTTTGCGCGTACGCACCCATCATTGCTGGCGAAGCTAAGTGAACAATATCAGGAGCAAATTCATCAAGTGTTTGTTGAATTAAACGATGAGGAAAGGCAACTGCGAGTGAATTGTTAAGGTTGATTGAGGGTAAACCTACTACTGTAGATCCGTCATAAAACGAAGGAGTATCTCCCACTGTGGGGGCAATAATCACTACTTCATAACCTTCTGCAACGAGACTTTTATGGGCTTGAATTACGGAATTAGTCACTCCATTGACGCTTGGCAAGAATGACTCAGTGACGATTGCAACTCTCATGGTTAACATGGTCGATTTTTAACTTTCCATTGAGCGAAGTTCAGTTGAAGTTTCGCAAACAACATGGTGAAAGTTCTCATCTACGAAGGAAGTAATGTACGTTTACCTAGATTTAAGAATCTCGTAAACTTGAATGAGTAACTTCGGGACGTGTCTAGACCCACTGTCATCATGGTTACTAGTAACGGCGTTGGGGCGGGGCATCTCATCCGAGCAAGCGCAATAGCACGAGAATTACATCCACACGCTCGGCCCATCATCTTTTCTATGGCATATTCTGTTGTGGAAGTTGCGCGGGCGCTCAATCTTGAATGCGAATATGTTCCTGGTCGCGATAAAGGTTTGATGTTGCGCAAGAAATGGGATCAGTACTTACGAGATCGGCTCGTTGCCTTGATTGACGAGACCGGCGCTTCGGTTGTTACTTTCGATGGCGTTGTGCCATATCCCGGAATTGTGGCGGCAAAATTTCAGCGACCACATATCAATTTAGTGTGGATTCGCCGCGGAATGTGGCAGAAAAAGCCTCAAGGAGTCCTTCTCGGCTTACAGTCAAAGCTCATGGATTACGTCATCGAACCTGGTGATGTTGCATCGCCCGCGGACACGGGTCCCACCAAAGATCGTAAGGAAGCACTCGTAGTTGAACCGGTAACTTTATATCGGAGAGAACAAGCGCTAGATAAGGTGGAAGCTCGCAAGTTTTTAGGTCTAGATCTTCACAAGCCCGCCGTGCTAGTCCAAATGGGAGTTGGCGACAGTGATCTTGACGCCAGAGTTTCCGCAGTCTTCCGCGGATTATCATCATGGAAAGACTTGCAGATCGTTATGGCACGTAAACCAATGAACAAGGACGGGGAATCTCTTGTTCCTGACGGGATGAGCGTAAAGATAGTTCGACATTTCCCGCTAGCTGATGTGCTCTCTGCTTTTGATGCTGCAGTTTGTGCAGCTGGCTACAACAGCGTTCATGAAGTCATTCCCGCTGGATTACCTACATTATTCATCCCAAATAATCGAGGAACTGATGACCAGAGAGCCCGGGCACGTTATTGCGCTGAGATTGGCCTAACTCTTTATGCCGAAACCGAATCTCTTGAAGATATTGAACATCAAAGTGCAAAACTCTCCTTTGCAACGTTGAGGTCAAATCTCATCGATCAATGCAATTCTGTCTCAACATTTAGCGGAGCGAAGAAGATTGCCACACTTCTCCTTGCGCTGACAAATGAGTCATATACGGCACTTGTCAATAATCGAGTGCATTACCAACGAATCATCGCATTTGCAGCATTTCTTCGGGGTCCACGTTTTTATGCCAAACGGGCAATTAACTCGATCCTTCGTGCACTTGCGATTGGATTTAGAACGCTCTTCCCACATTCACGAAAAGAGGAAGCTGGCGAAGTCATTTTCAGCGACTCGACAAATCACACAATGCTCGATCGTTACATCAGAAATTCGGAGCGATTTGAACATTTGTTGAAAGGTGCCAGCGAAAATTATGTGAAGCAGCGCCAAGCGATTGCTCATCGCGCTTACGGCGAACTTGAATTTGCGGATGTTACGGACAACACTCCTATTGAAACGCTTCTACGCTTCGCTTCCTAAATATTCCAGAACAATATCTTCCCTATATTTATTGCTCAGATAAATGAGATGGGCGGGAGCGCCCTCGTACGCTCCCGCCCATCTCCTACTAGGAGTCAGCGCCGGAAGATGGAATTCCAATCGCCAACTGTCATGAGGTAATACTGTCCGCCTTCAAGTGCCGCATTGTTAAGCGCTTTTTGAGCAGTTGCAGTACGTACTTTGTCAGGACGAGCAGCCATTACCCCAGAAGTGTGTACTTGTGCGTTGAACAAGAAATAAGTGTTCTTGTCATTCTTGCCTTTTACTTGATCTGTGACATCGATAATTCCACTTGACTCTTCATCAATGGTCATGAACTTTGCACCAGACTTCGTGAAGTACATCGGATCAAACTGAGCAACAGTTGCCATTGCGCCATCTTTGATTCGGTACGCAACGATGCGTGAAAGTGCATCGTTATTACCCGGATCTTCTTGAATCATGATGACACCATTCTTGGTGACAGCTAAGTTGTCAGGTTTGGCGAGATACATTGACTCACCACCGTTGAGGAGCATTTCTAGTTCAGCCCCTAGTAGTGGGTTTTGTGCATCTTTGAAAGTGAGGCGCCATAGCGCACCACCATCACGCGCTACTCCTGGTAAAGCTGGATTAGGAGCGGTAGCAACAGGATCCTTATTCGACTCGGTAGTTAGGAAGTAGTAGACATTTGGATCATTTGGATCCCACTCTCCATCTTCCACACGAGCGAACTCAGATCCTGCAGCAGTGACGGATTTGTCGAAATCAGCGACTGTCTGATTCCAATTCACTTCTTTAAATTCGACCGAAGTTTTCTTGTTTTTTCCGATTGTTGTGCGAAATACGTTGTCATTAGCGGCAGCTGGAACGTTAAGAACGTAGAGCTTTCCATTAGCAAGGCCAGCCTTTTCAAATGCATTACCTGTCGCCTGTTTTTGGCCCACCCACATTTTGACGTGGCTATTAGTCGCAGATCCGTCCTCGTTACCAATAACGACTGTATTTTTACCTGGCTTAGGATTCGTTAACAAGTTCTCCCATGAAGCCATACCAATTCCGGGAAATTGATAACCAGTTCCGTTCATCTCAAAGACAAAGCCACGAGATGCATCACCGGATTCTTCGCCCGTTAAGAAAAGCGCACCGTCGTAACCAATCTTCTTTCCATTCTCCGTGAAGGAAAATGTTCCAGCAGGAGCGAGATTCGCAGAGCAGAAGCGACTTAAGCCCCATCCAAAAGTGCCGGTAGGCGCATCCGCCGGACCTGATCCGACTGGATTAGTAGTCCATTTGCCTTCTTTGTAGTTCCAAAAGTTAATGGTTTTGATGAAGTCATTGTCTGCATCTTTGAAGAACTTGAGTCGAGGATTGTAAGTAAATGTTGTGATCGATGCACCCCAAGGCGACGTCAATGACTCTCGAGATTTAGCCGCCGATGTTGAATGTTCAAATACTGAAAAAAGCTGGAGCATTCCATTATCCATCTTGTGCGCTCCCATACCATCGGGAATGCCTTTAATCAGGTTTGCACCGATCTTGTCTCCCGCAGTAGCAAGAACCTTCAATTGAACTTCGCTATGTGACGAGAGCATATATATAGGTGTGTTATTTGCCGCGAATGCGGTTGTTGTAGTTAAAGAGAGAGCTAAAGCAAATGCGCTGGCTGTCCCTAGAATTTTTTTGTTCATCGTTCCCCTTTGTTGTCAGAGCTCTTAGCTCTGCTACGGTGCCCGCATCCTTCACGCGCTTGGGAATGGAACGGCGAACCGACGGTGAACCTGGCGCAAAGAATTCGATAAGAAACCGTTTATTCTCGAAGAATTGAGAGTTAACAGAGCGTGAATGAGAGTATTACCGCATTAGAGTAGGGCGATGCGCTTAGGAGTTTTGGATGTCGGATCAAATACCGTTCATCTCCAAGTTGTAGATGCCGCTCCTGGTGCGCGACCCAACCCAACCGTCAACTATAAAGAGGAAGTTCGACTCTCCGAATATCTTTCTCAAGACGGTTTTCTTTCCGCAGAAGGGATAAGGCTTCTGCGCGAAGCGATTCGACGATCATTGCTTGAAGCGAGAAAGGTAGAAACTCAGGAGTTACTTCCCTTTGCGACCTCCGCGCTCCGAGAGGCGAAGAATGGTCCGGACATAATCTCTCGAATCAACGAGGATTTTGAGATTGACCTCCAAGTTCTCAGTGGAGAAGATGAGGCAAAAATTACCTTCCTAGCAGCACGTCGTTGGTATGGCTGGTCTAGTGGACGATTGTTGATGGTAGATATCGGTGGTGGATCTCTCGAACTCGCAGTTGGTGTTAACGAAGTTCCAGATGTAGCTCTCTCGCTCCCTCTTGGCGCTTCTCGATTAACGAAGAGTCACTTAGAGGGAGATCCTTTCACTAAGAAGTCCATCCGTGAATTGCGAGATTATGTTGAAGCCAATATCGCGGAGATTCTCCCAACGCTCTTACGACATCAAGACACAGATCGTGCAATTGCTACAAGCAAAACTTTACGTACGTTGGCGCGACTAACTGGAGATTGGATTGATGGAAATGGAAAGAAACTTCGCATCGACTCACTTCGCAAGATCACTCCTCGACTTGCAGAAATGACACAGGAGGAAAGGTCTGAATTGCCGGGGGTCTCGTCGACTCGGGCCCGGCAGATTACTGCTGGGGCACTTGTTGCAGAGAGCGTGATGCGAAGTCTGGATATTGATGAGTTAGAGATTTGTCCGTGGGCGCTTCGTGAAGGAATCGTTTTGAAATGGCTCGATTGGCTGGAATCCTAACGTCCTATCCATCACGCCTTTGGAGCCGGCAAGAAATCGATTGCTACCACTTCTCGCTCAACATGATGAGCTACCCAAGCATCGCCTGGTTCAAGTTTGGTGCTCGGAACTTCGACTCCAAATTTATCTACGAAAGCAGAAACTATCGATGGAAGTATTGGATTGTGACTACAGACCAGAGTAGTAAAGTCATTCACCAATAAACGCTGTACATACTTGAATGGGCGCTCATTGTTCTTATGGAAAACCTCCTCCGTCAGACTGTCAGTGAAAAAGAAATCTACGTTCAATCCTCGCGCTAAAGGAGTAATGCTTTCGTAACATCTCACGGCGCTAGACGAATGAATTTCCTCCACAGCGAACGGTAAAAAGTTGGTGAGCATTCGCTTGGCCTGGCGCTCTCCAAGAGAACTGAGTGGTCTATCTGTATCTTCACCCGCCCACTCTTGTCTTTCAATCGCCTTTGCATGCCGCAGCAAGATGAGAGGTTTCGTATCGGGCTCAATCGATTGAAAGGTTTCAACTATTTGGCGATCTGAATCTCTACCCAGCTGCTCTTTCGCCTCTTCGCAACTCATCCAACGCACCGCATCCACTTCTTCTGGATTCGGCTTTCCTTGTTCTCCTAACAATCGCGCCGACCAATACGTCACAGTTTTGGGAAGACCATTTACTTCGTAATGAGCGCTTCCAAGGCTCTGACCAAAACGAACAGCGAATCCCGTTTCTTCCACCACTTCTCGATAAGCGCATGCAATGAGACTTTCTTCTCCTTCGACTTTGCCCTTGGGAATGGACCAATCGTCGTATTTGGGCCTATGCACCAGCGCTATCTCAATCGCATCGCTTTCATTTCGACGCCAAACAATTGCGCCTGCGGCTTGAATCTCACTTACTTCGCCCACGAACCACCTCTATCAATCGCTCTTGTATATCAATAAATGGCTCTCCATTTTCTGAGTGCGTTTTTCGCCTCCATGCGCCGCCATTGTCCATTTCCCAGTGCTTGACCTGATCGTTTCCATAAAGATCAAGGAGGCCAGAGATAGAGTTCTTATGTTCTGGTTGATCGACACGAATCAAAGTTTCAATTCGACGATCAAGATTACGATTCATCAGATCGGCACTTCCTATCCAATACTCATCCTCACCAGCATTATGGAAGTGATAAATCCGAGAGTGCTCTAAAAACCTACCAAGAAATGAGCGGACCGTTACATTCTTTGAAAGCAAAGGCATGCCTGGTTTAATCGCACAAATACCACGTACAAAGATTTCCACTCTCACACCCGCTTGTGATGCCCTATATAGAGCTGCAACAAAATGCTCATCTAATAGCGAATTGAGTTTAAAGCGGATTCGAGCAGGTAAATTTGCTTCGGCGTTTTTTATCTCCCTCTCAATTTTCTCCAGTAGCGAACTCCGCAACGATTTTGGGGCCACTATCAGACGTTTAAATTCAATATCACTCACAAATCCCGATAGTTGATTGAAAAGTCGAGAAAGATCATTACACAGCACCGGATCGGAACTTAAAATTCCGAGATCTTCATAGAGACGTGCAGTACGCGGATTGTAATTTCCTGTTCCTACATGACAGTAGCGTCGCAATCCATCAGCCTCTTGGCGTACTACAAGAGATAACTTGGCATGAGTTTTTAATCCCATTAATCCATAGACCACATGGACGCCAGCTTCCTCCAATTTTCGAGCCCACCGAACATTTGCTAATTCATCGAAACGCGCTCGAATCTCAACCACGGCAAGGACTTGTTTTCCGGCTTGCGCAGCTTCTATCAGCGCTTCCATGATTGGTGAGTCACCAGATGTTCGATAGAGCGTCTGTTTAATTGCTAGGACTTTGGGATCAATTGCGGCAGTTTCGATAAAGCGAACCACAGATGACGTGAAAGACTCATATGGGTGATGGAGTAAGACCTCGCTATTTCGAATTAGATTGAAGAACTCATCAGGCTCTAAATCCTCTGAACTCTGTAGCCCAGGTGGCATTTGCGAGCGATGTGGCGGGTATCGCAAGTCCGGTCGATCTAAGTCAGCAATTACATTCAATCCCGTGAGATCAAGAGGACCGCGGTACTTCACTACATCACGATGTGTGATTTCGAGCTCTGAAATTAGCCGCTCTAAAAGCTCATTCTTAATATCAACATCTACTTCGAGTCGCACTGGAGGTCCGAATTTTCGTCGCAGCAACTCTTGCTCCATTGTCTCCAAGATATTCTCGATATCTTCTTCTTCAATATCAAGATCTTCATTTCTCGTTAGACGGAATGAGTAGTAATCCTCGATGAGCATTCCAGGGAAGAGCTCATCCAAATGTGCAGCGATGATGTCTTCTAGCGGAATGAATCGCGTTTTATGAACTGCGTGAGTCGATATGAAACGTGAGATCACGTTCGGAACTTTTACCCGAGCAAAAAATTCTTCCGCTGTATCCGGATGTTTTACGATAACCGCAAGGCTCAAAGAGAGCCCTGAAATATAGGGAAAGGGGTGTGAAGGATCCACGGCCAATGGCGTCAAAACGGGAAAAATCTGTTCATGAAAAATCTGATTGAGATGCTCACGTTCAACCTCAGTCAATTCATCCCAATGAACGATATGAATGTTCTCGAGCGATAGCCGGGGAATGATGAGTTCGTGCAGACATCGACTCTGGCGCTCCACTAGCGAGCTTGCGCGTGTGAAAATCTCATCAAGTAATTCACTTGGCGGAAACCCAGCTGCATTTGTGTAGGTCGCACCAGATTCGACTTTGAGTTTTACAGAGGCAGCGCGGATCATGAAGAAGTCGTCGAGGTTGGATGAGAAGATTGATAAGAAACGGACTCGTTCAAGCAGAGGCAGCGATTCATCTTCCGCTAGCTCCAAAACGCGCGTATTGAAATCAAGCCAACTTAACTCACGATCGACAATCTGATGTGGTTCAAGTAGTGCGCCGCTGGAAGACATAACGCCTCCATACTCAAGGGAAAAAGTAAACGCCCAGTGAATACTGGGCGTTTACCTAGTTAATAGCCGATTGTGATTAGAAGTCCATATCTCCGCCCGGAGCAGCAGGCATCGCAGGCTTCGGTTCTGGCTTATCTGCAATCACCGCTTCGGTCGTCAAGAAGAGGGCCGCGATTGATGCTGCGTTCTGGAGCGCAGAACGTGTGACCTTTGCTGGATCGATGATGCCAGCCTTGATCATGTCGACATACTCACCTGTTGCGGCATTGAGGCCATGACCTGGTTCGAGATGACGAACTTTCTCAACGATAACTCCACCTTCAAGACCAGCATTGATTGCGATCTGCTTCAACGGAGCTTCGACTGCGAATTCAACGATCTTCGCACCTGTGGCTTCATCACCAGAAAGTTTCAACTTCTCAAATGCTTTCTTCGATGCTTGTAGTAGCGCTACGCCACCACCAGAAACGATTCCTTCTTCGACTGCAGCCTTCGCGTTACGAACTGCATCTTCGATTCGGTGCTTACGTTCCTTAAGTTCTACTTCAGTCGCAGCGCCAGCCTTGATGACGGCAACGCCACCAGCAAGCTTGGCAAGACGCTCTTGTAGCTTCTCACGGTCGTAATCAGAATCCGACTTCTCGATCTCTGCACGGATTTGTGCAACGCGACCCTTGATCATCTCGTCATCGCCTTGTCCTTCAACGATGGTTGTTTCATCCTTGGTAATCACTACTTTGCGCGCTTTTCCTAGGAGATCCAAAGTTGCAGCATCAAGCTTCAAGCCAACTTCTTCTGAGATGACCGTTCCGCCGGTAAGGATCGCGATGTCTTGGAGCATCGCCTTACGACGATCACCAAAACCTGGCGCCTTAACCGCAGCAGAACGGAAAGTTCCACGAATCTTGTTTACGACGAGAGTTGCAAGTGCCTCGCCTTCAATATCTTCCGCAATGATTGCGAGTGGCTTTCCGGCCTGCATTACCTTTTCGAGGATTGGAACGAGATCCTTGATGTTTGAGATCTTGGAATTGCAGATCAAGACATAAGCATCTTCGAGAACAGCTTCCATGCGATCAGTATCAGTCACCATATATGGCGAGATATAACCCTTATCGAAACGCATACCTTCAGTGAGCTCGAGTTCGAGCCCGAAAGTGTTGCTCTCTTCAACAGTAATAACGCCTTCCTTGCCAACCTTGTCCATCGCTTCAGCGATCATTTCGCCGATTGTGGAATCAGCTGCAGAAATAGATGCAGTTGCCGAAATCTGTTCTTTCGTTTCGACTGGCTTTGCCATCGCAGAAAGTTCGGCAGCAATCGCTTCAACCGCCTTCTCGATACCTTTCTTCAATGCCATTGGGTTAGATCCAGCTGCAACGTTGCGAAGTCCTTCGCGAACGAGAGCTTGAGCAAGAACAGTCGCGGTTGTGGTTCCATCACCAGCAACATCATCGGTCTTCTTCGCTACTTCTTTAACTAGCTCAGCGCCGATCTTCTCCCATGGATCATCAAGTTCAATC
>RFMK01000072.1 GCA_009927705.1 Actinomycetota bacterium
TTGATGGGTAAGGAGAATCTCAATCCCGTGCTCATCGCTTACCCAGTTCTACCTGGTGATAAATACCTTCTTTGTAGCGATGGTCTTACTGCGGTTGTTGATGAAGGCAAAATTGTTAGCGCACTGCAATCTGACTTACAAAGTGCTGTGAATTCTCTCGTGGACCTTACTTATAAGAATGGCGCGCCAGATAATGTCACAGTGATTGTCGCTGAGATTGGTGAAACTGTTTCGGCTATCACCCCAACTATGTTCGGAGCAGCATCGTGAAGCGCGTTCTCGGTGATCGCTACCAACTCGGCGCCATGATCGGCACTGGTGGAATGTCCGATGTATTCATTGCAGATGACCTCCGACTACATCGCGAGGTTGCGATAAAAGTTCTGCGAAGTGATTTAGCCCGCGATCCCTCTTTTGTCACTCGTTTCAATAAAGAAGCGCTCTCTGTTGCTGCTCTTAATCACCCTGGAATCGTCTCGGTGTATGACTCAGGTAAAGAAGAGACGCCTAGTGGGGTCATGCCATACATCGTTATGGAGTATGTAGAAGGAAAAACCTTGCGGGAAATAATCCATAAAGGTGAGCGTTTTCCGCTGCAAAGAGCGGTTGAAATTGTCGAAGGTATTCTGACTGCGCTCCAGTATTCCCATAAGAACGGCATCGTCCATCGTGATATCAAACCGGGCAACATCATGATCACTGATTCTGGTGACACTAAAGTGATGGATTTCGGAATCGCCCGCGCTCTGGCCGATAGTGGTGCAACACTCACAAGCACATGGAACATAGTTGGAACTGCACAGTATCTCTCACCCGAACAAGCCACTGGTGGCCAAGCAGATGCGCGGAGTGATCTCTATTCGGTTGGTTGTCTTTTTTATGAATTAGTTTCTGGAAAACCTCCATTCTCTGGTGAGACTCCAGTTGCGATTGCTTACCAACATGTCTCTACGCCACTGACGCCTGTGACAGACATTGAACCGTCGCTTGATCCCGCTCTCAATAATTTCTTTAGCATTTCTTTGGCAAAAGATCCGGCAGACCGTTATCAGAGCGCGAATGCGATGTTGAAAGATTTGAAGAAGTTAGCAAAAGGCGAGGGAATCACTACCCAAATCCCTCGCACTAAAAAACCGATGAACCGAAATCGAATTGCAGCTTTGGTGTTATCGCTTGTCGTCCTGATTGGTGGAGCAAGTTTCTTTGTTTTTAATCCGAATTCCTCGGTGATCGTTGACTTGCCAAATGTTGTGGGGTTGACCGAAGCCCAAGCGCGCGAACAGCTTTCTGGATTCACCATCACAATCCAACGCGCACCAGATCCGCGTATTCCGCGAGATCGCGTTTCAAATCAGTTACCACTTGCGACCACTCGTGTTTCGCAAGGTTCTTCGGTAACGCTCACGCTCTCAGATGGACCAGGTGATGCAATTGTTCCAACTGGGTTGATTGGCAAACCTTTAGAAGAGGTCCGCACTGCACTTGTTGCAGCTGGGTTACGCGTCAGCCGCACGGTTGCAGTCGATTCCGAACAAGAACCGGGAATAGTTTTGAAAATTACCCCTGAGCCTGGTTCAACCGTAGAAGCAGGAACTGGAGTTGTGTTGGAGATTGCCAGCGGAAATGTTCAGGTTCCGCAATTAATTGGAGTCACTGAAATCGAAGCGCGTACCTTACTTACTCAAGCTGGCTTCTTGGTGAAGACAGTTGAAGCTTATGATGCAAACCAACCAATTGGAGTTGTGCTTGCTCAAGCTCCTAGCGGTGGTGAGACAAAGATTATTGGTTCATCAGTAACAATCACTGTTAATAAAGCGCCGAACTAACGTCCCATCACTGGCGATAGGCCTTCAGATTTCTTTCGACCTTCAGAATCACCACACTCCACCAACCAATTTCCTAGCATTTGATAACCGTGTTCTGTCATTACTGATTCTGGATGGAATTGAACTCCGTGAATTGGAAGTGTTGTGTGACGAATGGACATCACAACTCCGCTCTCACTTCTTCCTGTAACTTCTATTTCTTGTGGCAAGGTTTTTTCTTCGATTGCCAGTGAGTGATAGCGAGTTGCGACAAATGGTGTTGGGATTTCTGACAAAACTCCAGTGTTGTTATGTGAAACTACTGAAGTCTTTCCGTGTAGTAGTTCAGGTGCACGACTAACGGTGGCGCCAAACGCAACTCCGATGGCTTGATGGCCTAAACAAACTCCGAGCAGCGGCTTTGAAATTTCTGCACAACGTTTAATCATTGCGATGGAAACACCTGCGGCTTCTGGAGTTCCAGGACCAGGTGAGATCAAGATGCCGTCATAGGAGTCTGCGACCTCAGCGGTGACCTCATCGTTTCGCACAACCGTGCACTCTGCGCCAAGTTGTTGGAGGTATTGAACGAGGTTGAAGACAAAAGAGTCGTAGTTATCGACGACGAGTATCCGTTTGCCCATCTACCCATCCTTTCGTGTAACCTGCCACCATGCCTAAGTCGCGCATCCGCAAGAAGAAGAAAGATAACCGTCCAGCCCCGGTCGTCGCTGAGACAAATCCGCTGGAGCTTGAGAGCCCTCGTTGGCTCGCGCCCACCATGGTTGGGGCCTTTCTCATCGGACTCTTCTGGATCGTCATCTTCTATGTTTCCCAGACTCGCTACCCAATCCCCAATATCGGGGCCTGGAACATGGTTGTGGGCTTTGCCTTCATCGGCGTTGGGTTCTCCCTCGCTACGCGCTGGCGTTAATACCTCTTTATTAATTACATCCATGTAATTCTCCACAGGGTTATCCACCCCTGTGAATAGACCCCTTCCACGAAAGTTCAGGGAACCACACCTACCCTTGGGCTCATGCTCGGAACCATCCTCGGTGTGATCGCCTACCTCCTTACTGTGGTCGCGCTCGTCGCCATCACCATCCGGTCACTCGAGCTTTATCGCCGCATCAAGGCTGGCCAGCCTGACCCCACACGTAGCAATAACAAAGCCCAGCGATTGGCCCTCATGGTTCGTGAGGTTCTCACTCACGCCAAGATGTTGAACTTCACTGGATCTGGAATTGCGCATTGGTTTGTGATGGTTGGTTTCGTTTCACTCTTTGGAACTTTAGTGACGGCATATGGCCAAATTTTTGATCCACATTTTGTTCTTCCGATTATTGGACATTTTGTTCCATACAACTTTTTTGTTGAACTGATTACTTGGTTGACTGGCATCAGCATTGTTGCGCTCATCGTGATTCGACAAGTTACGCGCGTTGTTAAGAAGGGTCGCACTTCACGCTTCTTTGGATCCGGCTCTTGGAAAGCGTATTTTGTTGAAGCGACTATTTTGGCGATCGTTTTCTGTGTTATCGCTCTTCGCGGACTAGAAGGCGCACTCCTTGGTGAGAAAGCAAAGAGTTTTGAATTTGCGCTCTCCCAACCGGCTGTAAACGCTTTCGATAATCTTGACGTTGCAACTTTAGAACAATGGATAGTAATCATTGCCGCACTTAAGATTATTATTTCGATGACGTGGTTTATTGTGATTGCTGCGAACCTAACCATGGGTGTTGCTTGGCATCGATTCTTAGCGCCATTTAATATCTATTTCAAACGCAATGTCTCCGCTTCCCCAACTCTTGGCGCGTTGCCTGAGATGTTGTCTCATGGAAAACCGATTGATTTTGAAGATCCTAAAGAAGATGATGTTTTCGGTATCGGAAAAGCCGCAGATATTTCTTGGAAAGGTTTATTGGATATGGCTAGCTGCACCGAGTGCGGCCGCTGCCAATCACAATGCCCTGCCTGGCATACTGAAAAACCGCTCTCGCCTAAATTGCTTGTGATGGCGATGCGTGATCATGCGCTCGCAAATGTGCAATCTGATAAACCAATTGTGGGCGAGACCATCTCTCCCGATGTTCTCTGGTCGTGCACTACATGTGGTGCTTGCGTTAATGAATGCCCGGTAGATATCGAACATATCGATCACATCGTCAATATGCGCCGCTTCCAAGTGCTTGTTGAATCTGAATTTCCGACCGAGCTTGGTGGAACATTCCGCAACCTTGAAAAGGCGGGCAATCCATGGGGCGCAAATCGTATGGACCGCAACGCTTGGATTAGTGAATGTGACTTCCCAGTCACTGTGATTGATGGTGAGTTACCTGATGAAGTTGAGTATCTCTTCTGGGTTGGTTGCGCAGGTGCCTATGAAGAGCGTGCGAAGAAAACCACGAAGGCTGTTGCAGAACTCCTTTATATGTCCGGCGTGAAGTTTGGTGTCCTCGGTGCGCGCGAGACATGTACTGGCGATCCTGCACGTAGAGCTGGAAATGAGTTCCTCTATCAAATTCTCTCCCGTGAAAATATCGAAACGTTCAATCAGGTGTACTCGCATTACAAGGGTAAGAAGAAAGTTGTGGTGACCTGTCCGCATTGCTTCACCACTATCGGCCGAGACTACAAACAACAAGGATTTGAACTTGAGATGGTTCACCACACCCAGTTGTTAAACACATTGATAAAAGAAGGTCGCTTAAAGCCGATTGCGAAACAATCTAAGAAGCTCACTTACCACGACCCTTGTTATCTCGGTCGCCATAACCAAATTTATGAAGCACCGCGCGAACTTTTGGAATCTACTGGTGTTGACCTTGTTGAAATGCCTCGCAATAAAGAGCGTTCGTTCTGTTGCGGTGCTGGTGGTGGTCGCATGTGGATGGAAGAGAAACTTGGGACGCGCATTAACTTGAATCGTGTTGATGAGGCGATTGCGACTGGTGCCGAAGAGGTTGCGGTTGGTTGCCCGTTCTGCCGTGTGATGGTTAGTGATGGTGCAAAAGGTCGGGAATCAGATGTGGAAGTGATTGATGTAGCTCAAGCGCTACTTCGATCGGTTAAGAGCGGTGGTAACCAAAGTTCCACCAATCAACCCGCCTAAATGACCGCGCCAATCAACGCCACCTAGAACAAATCCGATCGCGAAGTTCAAACCAACAATTACAAGAATTGAGCGCCACTCAACGCCTGCGCGATTGCCAATTAACGCCAGTGACCCAAAGAGCCCAAAGATCATGCCGGATGCTCCAATTGAATAAACATATGCAGGATTGAATAGAACTGAAAGCGTTGAGCCTGCTAACAAAGAAACAAGAAGGATGAGCGCATATTTAGCTCTACCAAAATAACTCTCCACAATTGTGCCTAGGGAATGAAGTGCAAAGAGGTTAAAAGCTAAATGCCACAACCCGCCATGAAGTAGCGCAACTGTTAGCAATCGGTAGTACTGGCCACTTTCAACATAAGCGCGATTCAATAATAAATTCTCTTCATATCCAGAGACAGAAATCTGCAGCAGATAAGAGGCTGCAATGATGAATACGAGTGAACCCGTAAGGGTGCGACGCATCAAATTAGGATAGCGAAACAGAATTGATTTTGACTGCTTGAACCGGACGATCGGCTCCACCAGTTTTCACTTCTGAGATCGCTTGTACAACTTTCTGTGAGGCTTCATCTTTCACTTCACCAAAAATTGTGTGTTTGCGATTGAGCCATGAAGTTTCGGCAACTGTTATAAAGAATTGTGAGCCGTTTGTTCCAGGGCCTGCGTTAGCCATCGCTAACAAATATGGCTTGCTAAAAGTTAGTTCCGGATGAAATTCATCAGCAAAGCGATATCCAGGTCCGCCAGTTCCGGTTCCGAGTGGATCGCCACCTTGAATCATGAATCCTTTGATGACGCGATGAAAAACAGTTCCGTCATACAACGGTTGATTTGTTTTTTCGCCAGTGCTGGGGTTTACCCATTCGCGCATTCCGGCTGCAAGTTCAACAAAGTTCGCAACAGTTTTTGGTGCGTGATTAGGAAATAGTTCGATGACGATGTCGCCCATTGATGTATGAAGTGTTGCGCGGGAAATTGGTGGTGTGTCTGACACGTGGAGACTAGGGGAATCGAACCCCTAACCCCCTGCTTGCAAAGCAGGTGCTCTACCAATTGAGCTAAGTCCCCATATCGCAGCTATCGAGAGCGTCGATATGGTGGGCCTAAGTGGACTTGAACCACTGACCTCTTCCTTATCAGGGAAGCGCTCTAACCAGGCTGAGCTATAGGCCCGCAAAACGGAAGCGCAAGGCTACCTGACTTGCGGGCAGGCGCAAAAATAGCACTTTTCTCGCGCTTGTTTTTCACACCTATTCGTCATCACTGACCTTTGCTAACGAGACCACATGGGTCCCTTCATCAAGGTTTACGAGACGAACTCCTAATGTGTCGCGACCAGTTTCGCGAACTTCTTTCACAGGTGTGCGCATAACGACGCCACCTGAAGTGATGACAAGAATTTCATCTTTTTCATTAACGATCATCGCGCCAACTAATCCACCACGGGAATCTTCATCAACT
Source organism: Actinomycetota bacterium (assembly GCA_009927705.1). Classification (GTDB taxonomy): domain Bacteria; phylum Actinomycetota; class Actinomycetes; order Nanopelagicales; family Nanopelagicaceae; genus MAG-120802. The sequence continues at coordinate 6,388 of RFMK01000072.1, forward strand.
TTCGCAGCTTTAACTCCAATACCGCCACGACCTTGAGTTCGATATTCCTCAAGGTTGGTGCGCTTACCAAATCCACCATCAGTAGCGGTCAATACGAAGTTTGCTTTATCTCCGCTTCCAACAGTAGCCATAGTCAGTAATTCATCGCCGCTGCGGAATTTCATTCCGATAACTCCAGTGGCAGAACGTCCCATGGGACGCAATGAATCATCGTCGGCGGTAAAACGAAGTGACATACCCTTCTTTGAGATAAGCAGAATTTCATCTTTACTTGTAATGGCTGATGCTGCAACAACTTCATCATTTTCTTTCAAAGTAATCGCGATTAATCCACCGGTGCGAGGTGAGTCATATTCGACAAGTGGTGACTTCTTGATGATGCCACCTTTTGTTGCGATAACTAAGTGAGGCAGGGATGAGTAATCAGCGATGGAGATAACAGATGCGATGTTCTCATTTGGTTTGAAGGCTAGAAGGTTAGCGACATGTTGGCCACGAGCATCACGACCAGCATCAGGAAGTTCGTGAACTTTTGCGCGGTAGACCCGACCTTGGTTGGTGAAGAACAACAACCAGTTATGGGTCGAGGCGGTGAAGAAATGTTCAACGATGTCATCTTGTTTAAGCGCAGCGCCTTTAACGCCTTTTCCGCCGCGGCGTTGGGAGCGATAGAGATCGGCGCGAGTTCGTTTTGCATATCCACCGCGTGTGATGGTTACGACTACATCTTGATCCGGAATGAGATCTTCGACTGATAAATCAGTATCTCCTGCAATGATTTGGGTCCGGCGATCGTCGCCATATTTCTCGGCGATTTCCTTCAATTCTTCTTTGATGATGGTGCGTTGTTTTGCTGGATCGTTCAAGATTATGGTGAGTTCTTTGATTTCTGACATCAATGTTTCATATTCATCAATGATCTTCTGTCGCTCAAGGGCAGCAAGGCGACGAAGTTGCATATCTAAGATTGCGTTTGCTTGAAGTTCATCAACCTCAAGAAGTTTCATCAATCCCGAACGGGCTTCATCGGAGTTAGCGCTTGCGCGAATTAATGCGATAACGGCATCGAGGGCATCAAGTGCTTTGAGGTAGCCACGCAAAATATGGGCGCGCTTTTCGCGTTCAGAGAGGCGGTATTTCGTGCGGCGGACGATTACTTCAACTTGGTGAGTGATGTAATGACGGACGAATTCATCGAGTCGAAGTGTGCGCGGAACGTTATCGACAAGAGCCAACATATTTGCACCAAAAGAATCTTGTAATTGGGTGTGCTTATAAAGATTGTTTAGGACAATCTTTGGTGTTGCGTCATTACGGAGAACAATTACGAGTCGTTGGCCGAGACGTTCGTTGCCTTCATCGCGAACATCTGCGATGCCTTTGATTTTTCCATCTTTCACAAGTTCGGCGATCTTCAAAGCTAAATTATCTGGGTTTACTTGATATGGAAGTTCGGTGATCACTAAACATGTGCGCTTATTGATTTCTTCGATTTCAACAACGGCGCGCATAGTGATTGAACCGCGACCAGTCCGGTAAGCCTCTTCAATTCCTTGACGTCCCACAATGATTCCGCGAGTTGGAAAATCAGGGCCTTTAACAATTCCTAATAGCGCGCTTAGTGTTTCTTCACTTGAGGCTTCTGGATTTTCTAGCGCCCACTCGACTGCAGCAGCAATTTCCCGCAGATTGTGTGGCGGAATATTGGTCGCCATTCCCACCGCGATACCGGCGGAACCATTAACGAGAAGGTTGGGGAATCGGCTCGGCAGAACTACAGGTTCTTGTGAGCGACCATCGTAATTCGATACGAAATCAACAGTCTCTTCATCGATATCGCACATGATCTCCATTGCCAATGGAGCCATACGAGCTTCGGTGTAACGCATCGCAGCGGCTGGATCGTTTCCTGGCGAACCAAAGTTTCCATTTCCATCAACGAGTGGATAACGAAGTGACCAATGTTGTGCCAAACGAACCAAGGTGTCATAGATCGCGCCATCGCCATGGGGATGGTAATTACCCATGACATCACCGACGATGCGTGAGGATTTGTAGTAACCCTTATCTGGTCGGTATCCCGCGTCATACATCGCATACAAAACGCGACGATGGACAGGTTTTAAGCCATCACGAATATCTGGAAGTGCGCGACCAACAATGACTGACATTGCGTAATCAAGGTATGAACGAGCCATCTCAACTTGGAGATCGACCGCCTCGACTTTGTCGTGTTCGCTATTTTCTAGATTTTCCATTATTAAATATCCAAGAACCTTACGTCTTTAGCGTTGCGTTGGATGAATTGACGTCGTTGTTCGACATCTTCACCCATAAGAACTGAGAAGAGATCATCGGCCGCAGCTGCATCGTCAAGAGTTACTCGAATGAGTACGCGATGAGTTGGGTCCATCGTGGTATCCCATAGCTCTTTTGCCGGCATCTCGCCCAGACCTTTGAAGCGCTGAATTCCATCTTCTTTTGGAAGTCGTTTTCCTGCGTCGAGACCAATCTGAATCAAGCCATCACGCTCTTTATCGGAGAATGCGTATTGAACTAGTTCTTTTCCGCCCCACTTAATTTTGTACAAAGGAGGTTGGGCTAAATAAACATAACCTTGTTCAATCAATGGGCGCATGAATCGGAATAAGAGAGTAAGAAGCAAGGTGCGGATATGTTGTCCGTCGACATCGGCATCGGCCATCAAGATGACTTTGTGATATCTCAACTTCGCGATATCGAAATCATCATGGATTCCAGTACCAAGTGCGGTTATCAGCGCTTGGACTTCGTTATTTTGCAAGACTCGATCGATACGTGCTTTTTCAACATTAAGAATCTTGCCGCGGATTGGAAGGACTGCTTGGTAGCGCGAATCGCGTCCACCTTTAGTGGAGCCACCTGCAGAATCACCTTCGACAATATAGAGCTCACATTTTTCTGGTTCGGTCCATTGGCAATCAGCGAGCTTGCCTGGCATTCCGCGCCCTTCAAGCAATCCTTTACGGCTTCGAGATAAGTCACGGGCCTTTCGCGCAGCGATACGTGCGGTAGCTGCATCAATCGCTTTACGGACGATTTCTTTTCCTTCGGTTGGATTCTTTTCGAACCACTCCCCGACCGCGTCATTCAATGCTTTTTGGGTAAATGACTTAGCTTCCGTATTTCCTAATTTTGTCTTTGTTTGACCTTCAAATTGTGGTTCAGCAATTTTGATCGAAATGATTGCGGTTAATCCTTCACGAATGTCATCACCAGTAAGGCGATCTTCTTTCCTGCGGATATAACCCCATTCTTCTGCGAATTTATTGACGAGTGATGTGAGTGCGGTGCGGAAACCCTCTTCGTGAGTTCCACCTTCTTGGGTGTTAATGGTGTTTGCGAACGTGTATACAGATTCAGAAAATCCGGTGTTCCATTGCATCGCAACTTCGAGCGACATTTTATGTTTTATATCTTCAGATTCAAAAGCAATGATTGATTTATGGGTTACGCCTTTGGTGGTGTTTAAGTGTTTGACGAAATCAACAATTCCACCTTCGTAGCAATAACGAACATTGAGTTGTTCACCTTTTTCATCAACATGGCTTGGGCGTTCGTCGCGAAGAGTGATTGTGAGACCTTTATTTAAGAATGCCATTTCGCGGAAACGCGTAGAGAGAACTTCAAATGAGAAATCTGTGGTTTCAAATATTTCTTCCGACGGCCAGAA
>RFMK01000114.1 GCA_009927705.1 Actinomycetota bacterium
CGGACGATTAGCGCAGCGGTAGCGCACTTCCTTGACATGGAAGGGGTCACTGGTTCGATCCCAGTATCGTCCACCAGATTTTCTGAATTCGAAACTATATTCAGCACATGGGCGCCAATAATCAGATGCCGTGCGATTGCTGCCATCAACCTTACGATCCCGTTGCCACCCGCTGGTTGTGCCCGCATTGCCACATGAAAACGAATTGCTGCGATGGTGCGCCATGCGAAATTGTTGAAGTTACAAACGCTCAGAACAATTAAAGAACTTCACCACGACGCGCTAAGAATTCGGCGATCACTTCAACTCCCAGCAGATGATCTTCTACTTGAGGCAGCCCTGATATTACTAACACCCCTTGATAACCCAAACCTTTGACTATTAATGGCAATCCCCCGCCATGTATCGCATGAGTTTCATCTTCAACGTCATTTTCTTTATGCCAATCCGCACCCCGCTCTTCCGCATATACACGTTCAAACATCGTCGAATGATGTTTGAGGCTCACAACCCGCGCTTTGCGGTCAATCCACCATTGATTTTCAGGCTTACTTCCCGGCAGCGACGCGTGAAAAACTTTCCATTCTCCAATTCGAACTTCAATTGCAATGGGTTGCGCTCGCTCTTTACCCAATGCCACAGCGATTTCGCCAAGCTCAATCGCGTCCATGTTTGACAAGGATCCGAGAGTTAAAGCCGCTTCTTCTTTGAGAAGCTGAACTGAACTAAAGCCACCCGTAGTCATAAATAAGCGCTAATTGTTCCTGTAGCGAGAAGAATCAAAACCAAGACTCCGAGAGATACCCGATAGATCACAAACGGCATGAAGCTTCTTGTTTGAACAAATTTCATCAACCAGGCGATCACTGCATAGCCAACGACAAAAGCAACGGCCGTGGCAACGAAAATTTCGCTCATTGAAAACACGTTCTCTCCCCCATTCAGGGCTTGGAGCAATTCATAGAGACCGCTGCCAAGTACTGCCGGTATCGCCAATAGGAATGAATAGCGAAGCGCATCCTCCCGTCGATACTTCAACAATCGACCCATCGCAATCGTGGCACCGGAACGAGAAACTCCTGGAATAAGCGCCAGAGATTGGGCGAGGCCATACAAGATGCCGTCACTGGCATTTAAATCATTCAAACCTTTGTCACGTTTACCTATGTGATCTAAGAATCCGAGCAACAATCCAAAAACAATTAATGTAATGGCAATCAGCCACAAGGAACGGAAGTTGTTCCGAATGTAATCCTGGGCAAGGAAACCGAGAATAAAGATTGGGATTGATCCAACAACTATCATCATGGCCAATTTAGCTTCTTCTTTTTGACCAGGACTGAGCATTGACTTGTCGCGTGCAACAAAAGAAATTGCGGACTTGATGATTCCAATAATCATTGTACGAAAATAGAGAAGAACAGCGATTTCGGTTCCAATCTGCATAATTGCAGTGAAAGTGGCTCCAGGATCTTGAGCTGATGGCAAGAACTCTCCGAGAATTCGAATATGCGCACTGGAGGAGATGGGAAGAAACTCAGTTAGGCCTTGAACAATGCCGAGAAAGATCGCCTCAAGCATTACTAATGTGCACTTTCCCGATGTTCGGCGCGTGCGGCGTTTAGGATGTCGCGAGCCGAATCTGCATTCATAAAGAAAATGACTGCTCCCACGATGAGATCAGGAACTGGACTGATCCAAACCAAAGTCAACAGCCCCGCAACGATAATGAGGATATTCGAGACCGCGTCATTCCGGGCTGAGAAGTAGGCGGCCTTCGCAAGACCTCCCTTGATGTCTTTGAACTTGTTCAAAATGATCGCGCAGTACAGATTGACTACAAGCGCTCCGAATCCAACAACAGACATGCCCGTGCCTTCTGGGGCAACCGGCTCGGAAAGTTTTGCTATCGCATTCCAGAAGAAACCAATAGCCGGCAAAAGAAGCAGAAAAGCAAAGAGATAACTCAGGCGCTTACGCCAAATGACAGCGAGGGAAAAGGCAAGAAAAATCAACAGATTGACTGATGCATCCTCAAGGAAGTCCAAACTATCTGAGAAGAGTGCCACTGAGTTATACCGGTGAGCAAAATAGAATTCGATTCCGAAATACGAAAGATTGAGAGCTGCAACGCGAAGAACTATTGGCTTCAATGCATCAATCATGATTCACCAATCCACGACGACGCAATAATGGTTGGATTTCTGCGTCTCTGCCTCTGAAGTCTCGAAACATCTGCATTGAATCGACCGATCCACCGCGACTGAGTAAGGATTTTCTAAAGTGATCGCCATTTGCCCGCGTCAACCCGCCATTCTCTTTAAACCATTCAACAGTGTCGGCATCAAGGACTTCACTCCAGATGTATCCGTAATAACCAGATGAATAACCGCCTGCGAAGATGTGCGAGAAATAGGTTGAGCGATATCTCGTTGGAACGGGGTGGTAGTCCAGGCCGTAATCCGAAATGGCCTTAGCTTCAAACTCTTCCACTGATGTAACTCCATCCATTGATTCGAGTGAGTGCCAAGCAAGATCCAGTACCGATGCGGCCATATAGCTCGTGGTTGCGTGCCCCTCGTTAAAGGTCGAGGACTCGTTGAGTTTATCTACCCACGCCTGCGGCAACCGCTCTCCTGTCTCGTAATGACGCGCGTAATTGTCGAGAACTTCGGGCCATAAGATCCACATTTCATTTACTTGAGAAGGGAATTCAACAAAGTCTCGCTGTACGGCCGTACCTGAAACACGTGGGTATCTCACATTTGAGAGCAAACCATGAATAGCATGTCCAAATTCGTGAAACAAAGTTGTGGTTTCGTCGTAGGTGAGAAGTGTGGGTTCACCCTTCGGTGGCTTTGGAATATTCAGATTATTTACAACGACAGGCTTCTGATTAAGCAAGGTGCTCTGCTTGACGAGCGAATTCATCCACGCACCACCTCGCTTTGAATCGCGGGTATAAAAGTCTGCGATATACAAACCGATCGCCGAGCCATCCTCATTGAATACTTCGAAAACTCTCGCTTCAGGATGGTAAGCCTGAAGGTCAGAACGCTCTTTGAATTGCATGCCAAAGAGTTTGCCGGCTGCGAAAAAGACGCCGTCGTGGAGTACTCGATTGAGTTCGAAGTACGGCTTCATCAGTGAGGCATCTAGGTCGTACTTTTCTGCCCTTACTCGCTCCGTGTAATAGTCCCAATCCCAACTTTGTAACTCGTGCGCTCCATCGCGATTCATTGCAGCTTCAATGTCTGCTCCTTCTTTTCTCGCATTTGAAGCTGCAGCGGGCGCAATCTTGCCAAGCATTGCGTGAACATTGTCAAGGTTTGAAGCTGTTTGCTGGCTCAACACATAGTCAGCATGACAATTCAGACCAAATAGCTTGGCTCGTTCAGTTCTAAGTTCCACCATTCGCAAAAGGGTTTTACGAGTGTCATTGGCATTAGATCGTGCGCCCTTCATTAAGGAATTGCGCATTACTTTCTCTCGCAAACTACGGTTCTTCATGGAGCGAAGGAGCGGATGTCCAGTGAAGTTGACCATTCCGATCATCCACGTATCATTTTTGCCACGAGCTTCGGCCGCAGCCTTGCACGCCGCAATCTGATTTGCGGATAAACCTTCAAGAAGTTGCACATCGTCAACGAAAACGGCCAGATCATTGGTGTCCGCTAATAAGTTCTTGGCAAACGATGTTTGGAGCGATGAGAGCTCTTCATTTATCGCTTTAACTCGTTCTCTCTTCTCCGCAGTCAATTTCGCGCCGGCGTGTACAAAGTCCTCGTAGTAGCGACGCAGAATCCACGCATCTTCTGGACTGAGAGTGTCAATGGAGCCTATAAGTACAGAAATCCGCTGAAATAGATCCGGATTCAATTTTATGGAATCTGAATGTGCTGCCAACTTCGGTGCAATTTCTGCTTCGATTGCATCTATTGCCTCATTGGTGTCACTCGAAGATTTGTTGTAAAAAACATTTGCAACGCGCGTGAGAATCTGCCCGCTGCGTTCCAGCGCCACGATGGTGTTCTCGAAAGTGATCTCGCTTTGCGATGTGATCTTCGCGATTTCCTGGCTCTGTTCTTCCATTCCAGCATAAAAGGCAGGCAAATAGTGGCTGTCATTTATGACATTGAATGGAGGTAGCTCATATTCAAGTTGAGAGGGCCTTAAAAAGGGATTTGCGCTACTCACGAGCGCTCCTCAATAAATAGTCGGGAATTCTCAAAGATGGTTTCAGCATCGTAATCCAATGTAGCTACGTGGTAGCTATTAGCGAGCTCGATTCTCTTTTTCTCACTCGAACCTAATTCCGCCATGATGATTTCGGTATTGGAAACGGGAAGGATATGGTCATCAATACTGTGAAAAACCAAAGTTGGCGTTTGAATTTTTGGAAGACCAGCACGAGCCAATTTCAAATATTTGTATAGCTGAGCAACACCTTTTAGGGGCAATGCGTCATAACCCCATTCGGTTATCCCAGGCTTTTTGATGTCATCTCCCACTGAAGCGCGTGATTTCTGAATTCGCGAGATGATGTGGACAAATTTAATCTGGACGCCAGGAATATGAATCATGGGATTGACTAGAACGATTCCGTCAATCATCCCTTGGTTATGGGCGGCAACATATAGAGAGTTACCACCGCCCATGGAGAGAGCGCACAAAAAGACTTTTGAACATTTTTTCTTGAGTTGCAACAATTCGGCTTCGACTTTAGCTGGCCACTCTTGCCACGAGACATGATTGAGGTCGTGCCATGTTGTTCCATGTCCTGGGATAAGCGGAACCGAAACCGTGTAACCACGTTCGTTGAGGTAATGCGCCCAGGGCCTCATGGAAGCTGGAGTTCCAGTGAATCCATGTACGAGAAGCACGCCAATCTCTTTATTCTTTCCAGAACCCTCAGCTCGATAGTCCTGAATCCAACCTTCGGGCGCGCCTTCGATTGCCATACTCAAACCCTAAGCAGATTGCTCTGAAATGTCATTCATCCCCTCTACCTTTCTCTCCATGTCAGCTACTAACCCTCAAGGATGGCAACCTTCCTTTGATGATCTAGGGCGCGCATTGGCTGAAACGACTTTTGTCGTCGTAGATCTGGAAACTACTGGTGGCTCACATTCCAACTCTTCTATCACCGAGATTGGCGCCGTCAAGATTCGAGGCGGCGAAATTATTGGTGAGTTTCAAACGTTGGTAAATCCTGAATCACCCATCCCCGCTTTCATCACTGTCTTGACTGGAATCACCGATGCAATGGTTGTTGAGGCCCCCACTATTGGGTCGGCGCTCTTCTCATTTCTTGAGTTCATTGGATCTGAAAAAGAAACGGTTTTAATAGCTCACAACGCACCTTTCGACATCGGTTTCTTGAAATCGGCCGCTGCAAAATGCGCAACGCCATGGCCCAACTATCAAGTGCTCGATACTGCGCGGATAGCCCGATATGTAGTTACGCGAGATGAAGCGCCCAATTGCAAACTCTCCACTTTGGCATCGTTCTTTGGTGCTGCCACAAATCCCGATCACCGCGCTCTGTCTGACGCTCGCGCAACTGTCGATGTATTTCATGGAATTCTTGATCGCCTTGGATCCTTTGGCGTTACGACATTGGAAGATCTCAAGTCATTCACGAATAGAGTCACCGATGCACAGCGTCGAAAGAAATATCTTGGCGAAGGCCTGCCCCAATCCCCGGGCGTTTACATCTTTCGCGATGAAAGGGGTGAACCTCTCTATATCGGCACGACGCGAAACCTTAAAAATCGGGTTCGCTCCTACTTCACCGCGGCCGAAACACGTAAACGAATTCACGACATGATTGCTTTAGCAACACACCTTGATTTCATCAAGACTCCAACAATCATTGAAGCAGAAGTACGTGAACTCCGACTCATCGCTGAAAAACAACCCCGCTTCAACCGGAGATCTAAATTCCAAGAGAAAGCCGTCTGGATAAAGATCACTGACGAAAATTTTCCGCGATTAGTTTCAGTTCGGGGACATCGCGGTCTTTCCGATGATTCTGGGTGGTGTGGACCTTTCAATGGCCGAGATGAGGCGCAACGAGCGATTGAAGCAATCTATGAAGTCATCCACATCCGCCAATGCTCCCCTCGCATCTCATTGCGTTCGATGAAAACTGCTAGCCCATGTGCACTCTTTGACATGAAGAAATGCGGCGCGCCATGTGTAGGCAAGGAATCAGTCGATTCTTACTCTTCCCATGTCCTCACAACACGAATGGCACTTCATCATGATGCCTCACGATTACTCATAGAGCTCGATCGACGAATGAGAGAGCTCGCAGAGCAAGAACGATTTGAAGAAGCGGCCGAAATCCGAAATCGTCTTGGCGCATTTATTCGTGGAACTGCTCGCGCTCAAAGGATTCGTTCACTTACCCGTCTGCCGCATCTGATTGCAGCGTTTCCTGTTGCGCCATCCACATGGGAATTCATTGTAATTCGATATGGCAAGTTAGCCGGGACTGCCCAGGGAAACGCAACCAACTACAAAGAAGTGATCGACTCTCTCAAGCTCACTGCTGACATCGTTGTCGACAATGGCGAGATATTGCCTGCTTCACATCATGAAGAGGTTGAAGTGCTGCTCCGCTACCTTAATCAAGACGGCGTGCGATTAGTTGACGTCGAAGGTGAATGGTCTCTTCCGGTCTTTGGTTCCGGCGCCGCCCGCGACAATCTGGAAAAAACCCGAGAAGCAGCAGACTCTCTTCGCTACAAAGAAGTGTTTGCCAATTCCTTTGAAAGAGCTGCCCATCGCTCCACCAATTGAGCGGCTGCACCACTATCAATCGCTTGTTTCGCAAGCACGTATCCATTCGCGAATTGCTGCTCGACTCCGAGTTTGAAATCTCCTTTAAAGGCTGCGATAGATGTCGCGGCATTGATAAGCACCGCTTCACGATGTGCCCCAGCTTTTCCAGCAAAAATCTCACGCGTGATTGCCGCATTCTCTTCTGGAGTGCCCCCTAATAATGCGCTCACTGGAAACTTTTCAATTCCAATCTCAGAAGGATTGAAGCGCTCTTGGCGTATCTGTCCATCATGGATAACTAATACTGTGGAGGTAGTGCTGAGTGAAATCTCATCTAAGCCATCATCTCCTCGGAACACGAAACCTTCACATTCGCGTCGAGCAAGAACTTCTGCAACGGTATTCAGTAATTCGGCTCTCGCCACACCAATCGCAACGCACTTTGGTCGCGCTGGATTTGCGAGTGGTCCCAATATGTTAAAGATTGTTGGGACGCCTAATTCTTTTCTGGCTTGCGCCGCATGACGCATTGCGCCGTGAAATTGTGGTGCAAATGCAAACCCGATACCGATCTTTCTCACGCACTCAGCAACCGCAGCGGCACCGAGATTTATCTCAATCCCTAGACTTTGCAGAAGATCCGCCGAACCTGATTTCGATGTCGCTGCCCGATTTCCATGCTTGATAGTTCGGGCTCCTGCGGCCGTAGTAACAATTGCAGCTGCAGTTGAAATATTTAT
>RFMK01000069.1 GCA_009927705.1 Actinomycetota bacterium
AAGAATCTCGAGCGAATCGGCGATCTCGTGGTAATCGCTAATGACAAGTTGATTTTGGTTGAGCCTGATCGTGAAGAGTTGCAATTGGCAATGGTTGGACATCATGGAGGAATTTCCGCAGCAGAGACTGAAATTCCTCTGCTGATGGAACAACGTTAGTTTTCGTCTTCTTCTTTCTTCTTGCTTCTGCCAAACATGATGTCGTCCCAAGAAGGAATTGAGATGCGTTTTGTGACACCATCCTTCTTTGCGTCTGGTGCAATTTCTTGAACTAACTCGGGCTGTTCATCAATCATTGGGTCTGTTCGCACCGCAACTAAACGAGGTGGTTGTGGCGAATCTCCTTCAGCTGGGAAAAGAACGCCATGGTCGCTCATACGATCACTTCGTGGAGTTTGTTTGCTGGGAATCTCCTCGCCATTAATCCAACGAGCTCCGTCATCACGGGAAGCTAAAGTCCGCTTATTTGAATCAAAGATCCACGTTGCTTCTGATTGACCTTCACGAGATGGATACGAAAGTACTAACTGCCACGTTCCATCATCGAGACGCCAGGTATTCCAGGAAATCTGATTCATGTTCACACCACGGGGGGCGAGTCTTTGGATTACGAGCTCCGAAAGTGGAAGTGAAGTTCCTTTAGGCGAAGCTTTTTCTGCGAGTTCGATAATCCATGCTCGCTCTTGCAAAATTGGACTTGCGTAACGTTCAATCTTTTCTAACGATAGTCCGGAGATTCGAGATACGTCGGCATAACTCTCACCTGCACGAAGTCGGGCCTGAATCTCCTTGATGGAGTATCGCGGCGCGCTTTCAACGACAGGAGCGAGTCGACGTTCGTTCACGGTGGCACGCAAAGAATCGTTGACACGAACAGTGAAGGTGTTGCCTTCATTGTCAGAGAGCTCAAGATGCTCTCCATCATTGGTTTTACCTACGACTCGTAATTCAGTCACGGGTAAAGATTGCCATACCGCAATCAATTTCCTACGGAACCGAAACTGGGATTTGTGTGACTTTCTGCCGCCATAAACGAATAAAGGGGAGAAAAGAAAGAACGGAGAGCGTCATACATAGAACGGGAATCAGAAAAGCGACAGAAGGGCCGAATGTGTCAATGATGTAGCCCGTAATCGCAGTAGGTAATGCGCCACCTAAATTCAACGCCGAAATCGCCCAAGCTAAGACTTCAGTTGTGCGCTTGGGGCTCACGGAGCGCTCAGCAAGTGCAAAGCCAGCGGTGAGTAGTGGCGCGATGGCAAGACCGTTGAGGAAGAGAGATAACGCCAAGATCCAGAGATTTCCCTCAAAGAAAAATACCGATAAAAAGATAGGAATAGTTAGAGCAAAGAGTGCAAACGTCGAATTTATAAAGCGGCGAGCTTCATTCAACTTCCAATGAATTGTTCCGCTTACGAAAGCCGCAATTCCAGAGCTCAACGACCAAATGGCAATAAAGAATCCGCTGTAGTTGCGATTTCCAAATTCATCAAGGTAGCCAACGAGAACAAGTCCCGTGGCACTGAAAAAGGAACCACAGAGCATCATCGGTATGAAGAGCGCCTGGATGAAACGGTCGCGAATGAGTAGTGAATGATCATCACCAAGTTCTTTTGGATGTGCAGGAGGTAGAGTTGATTTCTGGATCGCGAATAAAATTGATCCGATGACAATGAAGCCCATGGCGGTGAAGATTGATGCTGCTGGGAAGAAGTACGCTGCGACAAGTGTGGCAATCACGGGACCGCTTGTGAAGATCACTTCATCGACAAGCGCCTCGAAAGAGTAAGCAGTATCCATAAGTTTGCGATCGTCACCAATTGCATGAATCCAACGGCGGCGAACCATCTGTCCGGAACCGATGACAAAAGATTCGAAGATTATGGCCGCGAGAAACCAACTCCATGTTGGGGCATCACTTTTCACCAGAAATACGAAAGCGCCTAAAGCAGCAACGTGAATTGGGACGGTGATGTAGAGAACTCGATTTTGCCCAAATTGGTCGGCCACGCGAGACCAGAGCGGCGTGGCAACTGCAAGAACCACAGAGGAGACCATGGAGATTGCGCCGGCCAATGAATACGACTCTGTTTCAGCCACGACAAAGAGAACAATGGCCAGATACAACATCGAAATTGGCAGGCGAAGAATGAACGCGGCTAATGAAAAGCGCCAACCTCCAGGCACGGCAAATAGCCGTTTATATGAGGTGAGCATGACAAGAGTGTACTTGTAAATCACTATCTGTGATTAGATTGGAAAATGGCATTAGGTATTGAGTTACTTGATTTAGCTGAATCCATCGCCTTAAAAGCAGGAAAGTTATTGATTAATCGCCCTTCGAAATTTGAACTTGATCAAAAGAGCGGCGTATTTGATTTTGCAACGCAAATGGATCATGAGAGCGAGAAACTCATCGTCTCGGAAATTCTTAATTCGCGACCTGAAGATGGTTTATTAGGTGAAGAAGGTGCTAACCGAATTAGTAAGACTGGCATCACATGGGTCATCGATCCCATTGATGGAACAGTCAATTATCTTTACGGCATTCCTGGCTGGTGTATTTCTATTGGTATCAAGGATGAGTCTGGTCCACTTGCTGGCGTTGTGTATTCGCCCGCTACCAATTCTCTCTGGAAAGCAAGCCGTGGAGGAGGTGCGTTCCTCAATGGTTCTCCAATTGCTTGTAATGAACCAGTAGCTCTCAATCGCGCACTTGTTGGTTCCGGATTTGCATATGACATTGAAAAAAGAAAATTTCAAGCCGCTCTCGTTTCGCGACTTCTTCCAGAGATTCGCGACTTGCGGCGCTTAGGTGCGTGTGCGGTAGATATTTGCCATGTTGCAAGTGGTTCTCTCGACGCCTACTTCGAAGCTGGCGTTAATGAATGGGATTACGCCGCAGCTGGTCTCATCGCGACCGAAGCCGGTGCTGTGATTTCGATCGAAGAGGGAATCTGGAACGGGGAGAAGAACATGGTGATAGTGGCCGGTCCAACCCTGCATCCTGACTTGAGCGCTCATATCCACGCTGGACAGGCCTACTGACCTCGGCTTCATGCGTGATTTAGCGCTTGGCTCCTC
>RFMK01000177.1 GCA_009927705.1 Actinomycetota bacterium
TTTTCGAGTTAATGAAGAATTTAATTATGGAATATTCAGGCCGTACAAGATAAATTGGGCATTGGTTTCAAACTGAATAGCGCATATCTTCATGGTAAACAAGAAAAAAACAAACTCTCAGCGACTGTACGAAACTTTTTTCTAATCTAAACCCCAGAAAGATCCGCTTAATCCGACTTCTCTAAAATACTGCAAGGAAGTAGATGGATCTCTACGCTGATACTCCAATTCAAGCCTTCCCTCGTACCAATGTGAAGCAAGTGCCCATAAAGTAGAAAGACCCATCACATAGCCTTCTTGATTATTTGTTCGGTGTAGCCAAGTTTCAAGGCAACTTTCATTGCAGAAAATTCTTTGGTTGCCACAAGTGTGAACTACATCAACCCACATTTCCTTTGTTGGAATCAGAAAATGAGCAATTTGCTCACCTTGTGGCGGAGTATCTGGATTCACCCGCCAAGCGTGTGCAGAATTGCAATTCGGGCAGGTAGTTGCAACAACTACTTCTTGAATTAATAAGTTGGGTAGTGCAAACGAGTCCCACGAGCATCCTCCCCACCAGAGTGTCTTGGCTCCCATAACGGAGAACCCCAGCGGTATAGAAGAGAATGGATGAGCCATGAGAATTTCAAATTCATCATTGATGGCAATATGCCGTGCTTCCGCTAACTTTAGAAGTTCATCTCTAACCTGATCTTCTGAGATATCAAAATAACTGGCAATTTGAGAAACGCTTGGAGCAGTGCCAAGGTGACTAAACTGCTTATATACATATAAGCGAATCTCTTTCGTTAACACATGTTTAGATTATCAAAGCAAAGAATTAAACGGTAGATTGTCGATGAAACGGCATCGATCTTACTGACCGAACAAGATATATTAGGAATTGGTTCCAAACTAAATAGCGTATATCTTCTTAGTAAACAACAAAAAAGGACAAACTCTCAGCGCCTACCAGCAAGAAAATCCTCAACGGATTTCTCAAAGATCAATTCCAAGCAATCTTCCGGATCGATTTGATCGCCGGTTTGTTTGAATCCAAGTTTGCTAATTATGTGCATCGAGGCTGCGTTTTCTGGCGAAACGGTATAGCGTAAAATTTTCACTTCGGGGCGCTTACAAATCATCCGCCACATGCCCAACAGCAATTCTGTGCCAAATCCATTATTTTGTTTCTCGTCAACGATTCCAAAACCTATTTCAATCATGCCGTTTGGGTCCGGGAAATTGTGGAATCCAGCTGAGCCAATGATCTCTCTAGTCGACTTTAGGACGGCAAGAATAATTCCGATTTCAGCAAAAGCAGGATTTGCTTTCACTTTTGGGATTCGATGAGGGAGAGGGCTTGGACCTTCAATCAAATGCCTATATGGATTTGTTATGCCGTCCCACTTCGGTTCTTCATTTCTTTTGAATGAGGCGTAGTTTTCCACGCTCAATGGGATGCCGAAAAGTCTTTCGGTTTCAAACGATGCTCTCTCCATATTGGGAAGCTTTATGAACCTTCGTAGGCGAGTCGCATCTTCTCAAGGTCAATCTTGGTCATCGTCAACATCGCTTGGGTAGCACGTTTTGAGCCTTCGGGGTCGCTTCCGCCGAGATACTTCATCATGTCTGGAGAAGTTACTTGCCAAGAAATACCGAACTTATCTTTGAGCCATCCGCACTGACTTTCTTGACCGCCATCTGCTGTGAGTAAAGACCAATACTTATCAATTTCACCTTGATTGGCACAAGGAATTTGGAATGAGATTGCTTCTGAATGTGGAAATTGTGGCCCACCATTGAGACCAATGAAGTCACGGCCGAAAATCTTGAAGTTAACAACTATTTCTTCACCCTGCTTATTTCCCGGTGTATCAGTAGGTGCAATCCAGTTGTCTTGAACTGAGCTGTCAGGAAATATGCTGGCATAGAAGTTTGCTGCATCACGGGCATTTCCGTTGAACCATAAACAGGTCACTAGATTCATATTATGACTTTGCGTAAGAAATCATCCACCGAATTCCATACTGGTCTTGGCACGACCCCCAAAGTGCGCCCCAAGGCATCTGCGCTAAAGGTCCGGAATTTTCTGGCGAATTAGTCATGAGGCCGGAATAAATTCTTTGAGCTTCTTCTTCAGAGTCAAGATCGAGTGAGATAGTGACATTGTTTCCAACTTGAACTTTGTGTCCCATGGAAGCAATCATGTCTGTGGCCATCAATACATGGCCATTTGTTATTGGGAGTTGAACGTTCATTATCAGATTTGATTCAGCTTCAGATAGCGCAGGCGCTCCCGCAGGGCGCGGCATATCCCTCATTCGCGTAAGGCTTGTGAATTCTGTGCCAAATATTTTCTTATAGAAGTTGAAGGCTTCCTCAGTCTTTTCCATGAAATTAAGGTAAGTGTTTACTCGAGACATAGAAAAACCCTATCAGCAAGTATTTCTGGCGAATAAATTTGGGTCGTGCTCAGCCGCGTGAAACTGAGAGAATCCCGAGGCACATCTCATCTGAAGAGCCTTCGCCCCATGTCACATAACGGGGAGGTAAGTTTTTGAGTGAGGGAATTAATTGTCGGACCTTTGGGTCATGCGTGCATTCGATACGGATTACATCGCCTTGTTTCACTTCGAGTGGCGTCTTTAGGGGAATAGGTGATTGATCATCGAAGTCATACTTTTCAACGTTAATAATCACTTGTTCACGTGAAGTTCCAGGATTCAGCGTCATTTTCAGTTTGCGACCGAGAAGATGCATGTGGGGAGCTGCAGTAACGATTGTGTAATTAGAGCGTACTTTTTGGTCACATTTAGTCACAACATCGGGCTGCGGGAAGAAAGGATTCTTTCCACACATGGCAGCTATTCCTAAGAGTTCGAGTTCGGCGCCACCCTTTGTGCGTTTTGATAAATCCTTCACCGCTTCTGTGCGATCACAGAGCTGACCGGTAACGCCTTCAGGACATGCGAGTTCTACAGGAGCAGCGAAGAGTTCAATATTCAATGGTTTTACTGTTGCGTCGGCGACAGGAACTGCCTCGATCACGATCTTTGATTGATCTGTTTCGATTTTCCCACCTGTAGCCGCAAGTAAGTTGTAATGAACTTGGAGAACAAACTGCTCATCTTTGTTGAATGGAATTCCATATCCACTGGGAGGCAAGTCTTTACCACGGCCTGGCGCCCACGCACTTATCCATGGCGAAGTGACGAATGAGGTGAACATTCCTCCAAGACCAGAACCACCGAAGCATGGCCATCCCGTTCCAGAAGCATCGAGAGTCTTTGCTTCTTGAAGATTTGCTTCAGAGACTCGGAAAATGATGGCGTGATGAACATAGTTTTTTCTTTGCGGAATGAATTCAATGGATTGAATGATTGAATCTTCGGCCACCTTTGGATCTAGCAAGAAGCATCGGTAGTCGTCATAGCCATTTGCTGGCGCAACGGGTAAATGTGCCTTTGCCATTTGTACTGAATAGATCTTGCCCTTTGGATTTGTGGGCGAAGGTGTTGTTGTGGGAGTTGGAGAAGGAAGTGCACTCTTGATTGGCGTTCCTTTGTCCCATACACGCTTTGAGCCGCTCTTAACACAGGTGAATTTCTTGCTTTGAAAATTCTGAGTCATGCCAAGTTTTGTGCAAGCAGCTCCGGCTTTAGGGGAGGGAGCAGCAATTGATGAAGACATTCCGACGAGCAGTACTAAAGATGCTGCTATCGCCCGAATTCTCATAAAAGTAGTTTAGGGCTATTGCTTAAATGAAATCTTCTTTCGGCGCATTTCCCTTTTGATTATCGCCGAAGCCTTAGGCCCCATGGCATGTATTTTCATGAAATCGGATTCAGTCCATTTTTTGAGGTCGCTTAATTTAAGGACATTGTTATCAACCAGCCCTCGTCGTGCTGGCGCAGCAATTCCCAGCAATTTCCAATATCCATCAAGTTTTGAATATTTTGAGGTATCGATTTTCCCGGTTTTGACTGGACATTGAGAGATTCGGGCACGAATCAACTTCTTAATCAATGTCTTCGATAGCGGTTTATCTATCGGCACGTGAATAGCACTTTTAGTGTGGGGAAAGTTCTTTAGTTCTTTTGGAAATAACCGGAGGACCGAACCACTGAAGGGGTAGTAGCCAACATGATTCTTAGCGTGAAGAATTCCAGCAACAATATTCCCATCGAATTTGAAAGCGGGCATGCCGTAGCTCACAACCTCTTCTGCTTGCGGAATGATCTCAAGAATGGACTTTCTCATTGCAAGCATCGTGTGGCGATGAGGCAGCGGCGCAGACTTATAGATTGCTTGAACTCGCGCTTTGTTGGGTGACGCCACGCATCGATTTTACTTCCTGGGAGCATTGCGCCAAGAACTTCTCACAGTAAAGTTCAGGCTATGGGTACAGTTCTTTATATCTTAGGTGTTTTCCTGCTCTGCCTCGCATGGGGTTGGGGTTTTACCAGTCTTATTGATAAGGATTAACCATGTCTGAATCAAATGATGCGTTCCAATGTCCATGTGGTTGTCCGCCAAATAATTGCACTTGTTGCTGTTCAAAGCCCCAGGGCTGTGGGCACCGCCCAGCGCGCGAGGGCTAGAAAGTGCCAATAGATAAACACGATCGCGCTTCACATTTCCCGAAAATTGAGGCTAAGTATGGCCAGCCAATGAAGTACTGGTTTGAGGTGATGAAAGATTTAACGGATAAGAAGTACCCAGAACAAATTGCCTATCTGAAAGAAGAGCATGGATTTAGCCAAGCTCACGCTAATGCACTTGTGATGTATTCCCGAGGTTCCAAAAGCTCACGCAGGTTTGATGATTTCGCTGGTTTTCTTGAGAAACATGATGCCGTCAAACAGAAAACTGTCAAGAAGATATTTCGAGTAATCCAAAAGGAGTACCCAAAGCTAGAACTGGTTATTGCTTGGAACCAGCCAATGCTGAAGTCTGGCAAGGACTATGTGTTCGGAGTTTCTGTGCTGAAGAACCATATTTTGATCGCGCCGTTTAATGCCAAAGTGTTGATTTCTATGAAGAAAGAACTTGATACGTATAAAGTAAATAAGAAGACGGTTCAGGTACCGGTCGACTGGAAGGTTGAAGAAAAATTATTGCTAAAAATGATTTTGTTAAATTTGAAATCGCTAAAGAAGTAATTACTTCGTAAGCGGACCAAGCAAGTACTTCTGTAACTGTTGTAGTGGTTCACGGCGACCTTCATGCTGGTTGAGAAACGCACGTGTTCCATCAACGCCGCAAATGGTGCGGATTGCACCAGATCCTCCAGGATGTGAATAAACCCATTTTGTTAAGTCGTAAACGTTATTGTCGATAACTGTCCAGCAACTCTTATCCGAATTGTGAATTCGAACTTGCTCAATGGTGTAGCCAGCTCTGGTCGGAGTCGGCGTCGGCGTTGGTGTCGGCGTTGGAGTCGGTGTTGGAGTCGGTGTTGTAGTCGGAGTGGGTGTTGGAGTCGGAGTCGGAGTGTTGGATTCTGAAACTGATGGAGTTGGAGTAGCAGTTACGGAAGGGGTAGCTGTTGGAGATGGCGTTGGAGTCACATTTACTGTGATTGTGACACCTTTGTTCCAGATCAATTTCTTCCCAGACTTCACGCATGTGAATCTCTTGCCTTTAAATACCTGAGTCGCATTAAGTTTTGAGCACGTTGCACCAGCCACGGGCGCTTTTGCGTGCGCGAAAGGCGTAACCAAAAGCGATATCCCGAGTGCAAAAGAAAGGAATAGTGCGCGAAGTCTCATCAGACGCCAAGGGTAAATGAAAGGTATTAAACGCGCGAAAGATAGAAATCTGAGAGTTAGCCTAAAGTGGGGTAGTGATGAAAGCTTCGAAATCAGCTCAAGAGAAATTATTGGCGCTTCAAGCCCTTGATTCCTCTCTTATCCAATTGGAGCACAAAGCGAACAACCTTCCCGTTGCCAAGATTCTTGATGAGAAGACCATTGCTCATGCCAGCGCACGCGATCTCTGTGTAGCGGCTGAAACCGAGAAGAGCGATATCAAACATGAGCTTTCAAAATCAGAAGTAGATGTGGAGCAAGTCGTATCTCGCATTGAACGCGATGAGAAGCGATTGGCTTCAGGACTTGGAACTCCAAAAGAATTAGAACAGCTTCAACACGAGCTGGGCTCGCTTGCAAAACGTCGCGCAGAGTTAGAAGAGATCGAACTCGAAGTGATGGTTCGAATCGAAGCGCTTGACCAGAGAATCTCCTCATTATCTCAAGAGCGAGATGCGCTTCAAGAAGAGGTCATCAAATTCTCTAGAGAAAAGGAAGCTGCGTTAGAGGAGATCACGCGGGCAAAGAACACAACTATCGGTGAAAGAAATGCACTTGCCGCAGAAATCGAACCTGAGCTTCTAGCAGTTTACGAAAAGATTCGCGCGAGCGCAGATGGAATTGGTGCAGCACGACTTCATGCTGGCCAGTGCCAGGGTTGTCATCTCACTATTAATGCAGCGGACTTAAGCAGAATCACTTCTCTTCCAGACGATGATGTGGTCAGATGCGAAGAATGCCGCCGAATTTTGGTGAGGATCTAGAAATGTCACGTTCGCTCATCGTTACAGCAGATGGCGGTTCGCGCGGTAATCCAGGTCCGGCTGCGTATGGCGCCGTTGTCTACGAAGGAAACAAAGTCCTTGCCGAAGTTTCAGGAAAGATTGGCGTTGCTACCAACAACGTGGCTGAATATCGAGGATTGATTGCTGGGCTCGAAGCGGCGCATGACATCGATCCCAATGCCCACATCGAAGTCAGATTAGATAGCAAACTCGTTGTGGAACAGATGAGCGGAAAATGGAAGATTCGCCATCCAGAGATGCGTGAACTAGCGCTGCAGGCGAAGAAAATTCATGCACATGAACTCCTTACTTTTACCTGGGTACCGCGCGAATCAAATACACATGCAGACCGGCTTGTTAATGAAGCGCTCGATGGAGTTATTGCTAGCGCAAAAGAGCCAATACAACTCAATTACTTGACCGAACGTTTGATTTCGAATGAAGTTCCGACAACTGTGTATATGGTTCGCCACGGTGAAACCCCTCTCACGCCGTTTCGGAAATTCTCGGGAGATGGCCCACTAAATCCAGGATTAACTGAAAAAGGTTTCCTTGAAGCAGGATTAGTCGCAAAGGAAGTAACGAAGTTTCAAGCTGATGTCTTAATCTCATCGCCTTTACAAAGAACGCGGCAAACTGCGGAGATAATTTCCAAGGAGACAGGATTGGCGATCCATGAAGATCCAATCTGGATGGAATGTTCTTTCGGCGTTTGGGATGGAATGTCGATAGATGAAGTACACCAAGCCTTTCCGGTGGAATATGCCAAATGGCTAGCAAGCACTTCTTATGCACCGCCAGAAGGTGAATCGTATGAATCGGCGATGGCGCGAGCGTTACAAGGACTATTGGGTCTCGTTGATGAGTATCCAGGTAAGAAAATATGCGTCGTCACTCATAATGGAATCATTAAGACAGCGCTAGCGGCTGCAATGAAAGTTGATTCGACAGCGATTTTCAATATCGATGTTTCACCATGCAGCATCTCAACGATTTCGATCTGGCCCTCAGATCTATTAATGGCGGTGCGCTCGACTAATGAGCGCGGTCATCTTCGTTGATAATTCTTTAACTACCTGGGCTTACTGTCGACATATTGAAATCTTTCACCACAAGTGGTGGAACCGCCATGCTTGTGACATCTCCGGCCCACTCACGAGGCTGAGTCCATTCGCTCGAACCGGCATGAGCGATACGAGATAAAAGACTGACTGGCGAATCATTCCAACGGAAATTGTTCGTCGCACCTTGGATCTCGCCACCCTTGACGTAATAGACGCCATCACGTGTGAGACCAGTAAGGAGCAATGAATTTGGATCAACCATGCGGATGTACCACATCGTCGTAAGGAGTAATCCGTGATCGACTTTGTTCACGAGATCCTCGAGTGATCCCGCACCGCCATCAACATTCATTATTAAGTTGTCGCCAATTGGAGTGTACGGAAGCGACGTTAACTTGGAGCTTGCGCGCGTTTGAACGAGGGATTGCAGAACTCCATCCTTAAACCAATCTACGCGACCTTGCTTCTGGCCGTTATCGAAGACTGAAGTGAACGGACTGCTCGCAGAAGCAGAAACGAATGGAGCGCCTGAAAGTTGTGGATGAGATGGGTCGCTAAAGAGTTGGAGCCCGACATTGGATAGTTTCTCTCCGACGCGAGTTCCGCCACCTTTCTTCGAGAAGACGCTCTGGCCTTCGAAAGCATCACGAGCGCCAGCTACCCACATCATGTAGACATAAAGATCAGCGACTGAACCTGATGGAAGTACGGTGTCGTAACGACCTGCGGCGAGATCAATCTTCTTTTCCTGCCAAGCCAATCTTTGGCGAATGTTCTTATCAATCGCGGCAACAGAGACATTGGAGAAATCATGAGTTTCGATTCCATCCCACGTGGAACGTGAACGACCATGAGACTTTCCAGTCATTTCAACGCGGCCTACCGGTGAATCATGACGAAGACGCATTCCGCCTTTGGAGCCAACCCAGATTGTTTGGTGCGTATGTTCGGCATAGCCAAAGAGTTCGATGGAATCACTTTGAGAACGACGCATCATTTCACCTAAATCAGGCGCGAATCTCGAGAAGACGTCTGGGCCAGTTGGCGTATGTGGCGCACTCCAATCTCCGAATTCAACATCGCGCGCTAGCGGAGCGAAGTCTTCTGCAGGACCTGAGGCGAGCGCCGCAGCTTTCGCTTCTGACAAGAGCGCATCAAAGTCATTTTCATTAACGTTTGTTCGAGTCACGGCTCCAGATGCCATCGCACCGTTGATTGCAACAAATGCAATGACGGTGACGTTGCGTTCTTGAATTACTCCATTAGTAGTAAGAGTGCTGCTGGCCCAACGTAGGTTGGCTTGTGTCTTATCTTTAACGACAACGATGCAATCATCTGTAGTCGAGCGAGCAAGGATTTTCTCGATCAGATCTTGAGCTGAAATCATTTGCCAGCCTCCGCAACAGTGTTGAGAACATTGATCTTGTCGAAGACGGCAGCTGGGCAACCATGACTGACCGCGGCAATCTGTCCTGGTTGTGCTTTACCGCAATTGAATGCACCGCCGAGTACATAAGTTGAAGGTCCTCCAACGGTTTTCATGGAACCCCAGAAATCTGTGGTTGTGGCTTGGTATGCGACATCCTTGAGTTGGCCGACAATCTTTCCATTTTTAATGCGATGGAACTGTTGGCCAGTGAATTGGAAGTTATA
>RFMK01000179.1 GCA_009927705.1 Actinomycetota bacterium
GCGATTTCCCCTTCGTAGAATGCTGATCGGCCTTGTTCGGCTATGAGCGAGAGTGTTCTTGCCAAATTACGTTGGGTGACGATCTCTCCAACTGTGAGGTCAGTTGCAATTCCCATGGTAGAAAAGACTTTTGTTTCGGGAAAATCCTTCAAGTGTTTTGCAATGCGGCGGACAAATCCGGTATTTGCTGGGAAGCCATTCTCTGCATATTCAATTGCTGGAGCGAGGAGCTCTTCCATCGGAAGCAAGCCAAATTCCTCATGAATTGCGAACCAAGTCGAGACAAGTCCCGGGACAGTTGCGGATCGATATCCATGTAAATCAATTCCATTTGGAAATGCAGCTGCGTTTGCAGCATGTGGGGCCTCACCACTTCCGTTGAAAGCAAGGTTTGAACGATCCGATGCTTTATGGGTAATCACGAAAGCATCGCCACCAAGATGAGATGCACCTGGTTCGACAACGCAAAGGACGGCGCTCATTGCGATAGCGGCATCGCAAGCCGATCCACCCTTACGGAGAATCTCGATTCCTGTGGAAACTGCGAGCGGTTGGCTCGCGGCAGCAACACCGTTTTTTGAATACACATTGCTGCGATGTGTGACTGGTGCCATAGCGCTAAGGGTATAAGGTCATTGCATGTCTAGCAGCACCATTGAGTTCCGCGATCTCTCTAAACAATATAAAGATGTACTTGCGGTCTCCAATTTCAATGCGCAAATTCTCTCTGGGCGGGTAACCGGATTCCTTGGGCCTAACGGCGCTGGTAAAAGCACGGCGCTGCGATGTTTACTTGGATTGGTAAATCCGACGAGCGGGGAAGCGTTGATTAACGGCGGCCCCTACAGCGCACTTCATGATCCAATCAAGAAAGTTGGTGCGGTCCTTGATAGTCGCGGATTTCATCCGGGGCTTACTGCGATGCAGAACCTCAAAGTTATGGCGAGCGCATCAGGTATTGATTTTGGGCGTATAGCGGAGGTTTTGAAGGTAGTAGATCTGGAAGGCGCTACGAATAAACGTACTAAAGGATTCTCACTTGGTATGAAACAGCGTCTTTCGCTGGCGATTGCGATGCTCGGTGATCCAGAAATTCTCATTCTTGATGAACCAGCTAATGGCTTGGATCCGATTGGAATTGTCTGGCTACGGGAGTTTCTCCAAAAGCTTGCCTCTGAAGGGCGAACAATTTTGGTCTCATCTCACCAACTCGCAGAAATGCAGAACACGGTTGATGATGTGTTGATAATTAATAAAGGAGTGTTAGTTGCACAAGGCACTATCGACGAAATCCGACAAGGAAAATCTTTAGAGGAAGCATTCCTAGATCTGACATTAAGGAGAAGCGCGTGAAAAACCTTCTCCAATCTGAACTAAGGAAACTCGTCTATCTACGAGCGAATTGGTTATTGCTCCTTTGGAGCGGGTTATTTGCTGCACTTGGAACAGTTGCGCCAATATTTGTTCTTAATTCTGAAAACAACCGGATGGGATTCTCCGGCACCACGACCCCAGAAGGAATCAACGCAGTCTTTGCTAACGCAGCCGGTGGCTATCTCTTTGCTCTGATAATGGGCATTTTGGTTATGACGAATGAGTATCGTCATGGCACGGCGGTCGGAACTTTTCTTGTGACCCCTAAGCGCTCCACAGTGCTCTATGCAAAATTGATTGCAGCAGCTTTTGCTGGACTTGTTGTTCAGATCTTTTCCTATGTAATGGCTGTTTCCTCGGGGTTTATCGCGTTAAATTTCTTTGAGCCCCATGCACCGGTTCCGATGGAATTGCTCTGGAAGGTATTCCGTGCCTCAGTTCTTTCTGGTTTGGTTTTGGGAATTGTTGGTGTTGGTCTAGGAGCACTCGTAAAGAATCAGGTTGCAGCCGTTACTGGCGCGGTCATTTGGACCCTCATTGTTGAAGGGCTGGTCGTTGCATTCGTGGAGTCGGTCGGCAAGTACCTTCCAGCCGGAGCTATCACTGGTCTTGTCGATGTGGACTTTGGCAAAAATGACTTCAATTTCAGTATCGCTAACTACCTCACGCCTGGACCAGCGATTCTTGTCTTGCTGGCATACGCCGCCGCTTTCTCGATCCTTGCGATGCGCACGACTTTACGTCGCGACCTAGACTAGGGAGCATGAGCAAAGAAATCTTTAGCGACTACCTCGACGATGTCAGACGAGTTGAGGAGTTTTTCCAGACGTTCGCCTTCAACCTAGACAAAGTCCCAGCCGATGGTGGCTGGACGGCTTCACAATGCTTAGCCCATCTATGTGATGCTGAGATATCGCTCTCGCTTCGCATTCGAATGATCCTCACTAGCAAGAATTATCAATTTTCATCGTGGGATGAAGATGCTTTTGCTGCGATAAAGAAAGATCGAGATGCAAGAGTCTCGGTAGAAACTTTCAAGGTATTACGAAAGAACAATCTTAATTTGCTTGAGGGAATGAGCGATGCACAACTTCAGCGTTTGGGTATAAAGGCAAACGGCGAGCCCATCGCAATGATTGATTACCTTGGTTATATGTCGAAGCATGTTCGTACTCACCTAGAGCAAGCAGTAGCAGCAGCAAAATGAAGAAAGTAATCCTTCTATTTCTTGCTCTTTTGATAACTGGGTGCGCAAGCGAATCAAATTCAGGGTACTCATCTCAAGACATCATGTTCGCTGAGATGATGATTCCGCACCACCAACAAGCGATAGAGATGTCTGACCTTGCGCTCAAGAACTCGACTAACCCTGAAGTTCTGGCGCTGGCGCAACAAATCAAAGATGCCCAATCTCCAGAAATCGAGCAAATGAAATCATGGGGCGCTTCAAGTATGGCTCACATGGGACACATGATGGATGGAATGCTCTCTGACGAGGAGATGTCAGATTTAGCGGCAGCCACAGGAAGTAGATTTGACAAGTTATTTCTCGAAGGCATGATCAAACACCATGAAGGTGCGATTGATATGGTCGAGATGGTGATTGATTCCAAGAATTCAGAAGTCGCAGCTTTGGCGAAGGCAATTATCGAAGCGCAGCGTAAAGAGATTTCTAAGATGAAGGAGTTATTGAGCGCGCTTGGTAACGGCTGAGAAATTCTTCTTTAAACTCGAAAAACTCACCGTTATTGATTGCATCTCGCATGCGATCGACCAAAGTAACGATGAAGTGCAGGTTATGGATTGTGGCAAGAGTTGAACCAAGGATTTCTTTAGCGCGGAAGAGATGATTGAGGTAAGCGCGACTGTAATTGGAGCATGTGTAGCAGGTGCAATTCTCATCGATGGGTGAGTAGTCACGGCGATATGTTCCGTTGGAGACATTAAAGCGTCCGGTTGGAGCGTAAACAGCGCTGGTGCGAGCTTCGCGGGTTGGAGCGACGCAATCAAAGGTATCTGCGCCATTTTCAACGCCAGCAAAGAGATCCGCGGGTTCACCGATGCCAAGAAGGTGGCGCGGTTTATGTGTCGGCAATTCTTCGGTCATCCAACTTACGATAGTTCCGAGCATTGATTTATCTAGCGCGCCACCGAGACCAAATCCATCAAACTCAATTCCCGAAGATTCCATCGTGCCAAGATCTTTTGCTGCTTTTCGTCGCAAATCTTCAAACTGTGCGCCCTGAAGCACACCGAAAAGAGCTTGATAAGGCTTTGTCGAACGTTCATCTGTCAATCGTTTGTGTTCGTCAAGACAGCGTAGCGCCCAGAGTCGTGTACGTTCGAGCGATCGTTCCTGATATTTGCGGGTGTTATGTAACGTTGTTAGCTCATCAAAAGCAAACATGATATCCGCGCCAATTTTGTGCTGAACTTGCATGGAGATCTCTGGAGTAAATCGATGCATCGAACCGTCCAGATGAGATTTAAAAGTCACGCCATCATCATCCACATGAGCCAGGCGCTCTCTTTTCTCGGCGATAACATCATCAGAGTTCAATGAGTCGCCGCCCATATCAATTACTTTTTTAAATCCGACACCGAGTGACATAACTTGGAAACCACCGCTATCGGTAAATGTGGGGCCTTTCCAATTCATGAAGGTGGATAGACCACCTGCTTCATCGAGAACATCGGGTCCTGGTTGCAGATAAAGGTGATACGCGTTGGCAAGGACAGCTTGGGCGTGAACTCCTTCAACTGAATCGGGGAGTACAGATTTGACCGTGGCTTTTGTTCCTACTGGAATAAAAGCGGGAGTCTTGATGACGCCGTGTGGAGTAACAATCTCGCCAGAGCGCCCTTGGCGATCTGAAATCTGTGATTGCACGGAGAAGGAAAAAGACATAGAACTCAATTGAACTAGGTAATGATTGCTGAGGCAATTACGTTAGGGTTAAGCGGTGCTCAGAAAGCGGAAAACGAGCGAAAAAGGCTCGCCTTTGGGTAAGAATTACTGGCGTCTCTGGAGCGCACATGCCATCTCAAACTTAGGTGATGGCGTCTCTGCAATCGCGTATCCATGGCTTGCTTCGGCCGTCACTCGGTCACCATTTCTCATCGCCCTTATTGCGGTGGCTTCTCGACTCCCATGGTTAGTTTTCACATTGCCGGCTGGAGTTATCACTGACCGTTTTGATCGACGAAAAATCATTGTTGCGATGGATTCTTTCCGTGGATTCTTGGCACTATTCGTTGCCGTAACGGTGACTATAGAGGCGAGTTCGCTTGTGAAGCTTGATGAGATAACAACAAGTTCGAATACTGAAACCAATTGGATGCTCTATTCGGTATTGGTGATAACTGCACTGCTATTCGGTTGCGCAGAAGTATTGCGTGATAACTCCGCTCAGACTCTTTTGCCATCTGTAGTTGAAGAAAAGCAATTAGAAAGCGCCAATGGAAAATTGTGGTCTGTTGAGTTTCTTGCCAATAGTTTTATTGGACCTCCGCTCGGAAGTTTAATTCTTGGCGTAGCAATATTTCTCCCCTTCTATTTTGACGCTGCCACATTCTTCGTTTCAGCCGCACTGATTCTTACTTTGATTCCTTCCATGAAAGTTATTCCAGCAACTCAAGGCAAGATTCGATTTGGTGTTGAAATTCGTGAGGGATTCGGCTGGTTGTGGCGACATGAGTTGTTGCGTCCGATGGCCATCATCCTGGGACTGATGAATGCGCTCGGCGCGATGATGACCGCGGTATTTATCCTCTTCGCCCAAGAAGTTTTGCAGACTTCGGTCTTTGTCTTCGCCCTCTTAGGTACTGCTGGAGCGGTGGGCGGAAGTATCGGCGGAATTGTCGCGCCGAGGATTTCCAAACGACTAGGAAGTGGAAAGTCCCTAGCGTTAACACTTACAGTGATGCCACTGACTGGCTTGATCATCGGCTTCACCTCGAGTTGGCAAGTTCTCTGGGTTTTAACGGCAATTTCAACGATTTTTGCCGTGCTATGGAATGTCATCACAGTCTCGCTGCGCCAAAGCATCATCCCTTCTGAATTACTCGGGCGAGTGAATAGCGTGTACCGATTCTTTGGCTGGGGGAGTATTCCTGTTGGTGCATTTATCGGCGGATTACTAGTCAGTGTTATGGAGGGTGTTACCTCCCGTGAATTAGCGCTTCGTTCGCCCTATTTTCTATCGGCGCTTTTGGGATTGATCTTGATGATATTTGCGGCACCTAAACTTACTTCGGAGAAAATCGAACGAGCGCGCGCTACTTCGTAAAGCCAACTTTGGTCCAGTCAATTGTCGCTAAACCAAAAGATCCGAAATTGGCAAGGCTCTTCATAGTTACCGAGGCTGCTGGCCAGCTATAGAGCGGAATATTGAACGCATTTTCCCAGAGTTCAGTATCTACTTGATTAGCAAGCGTGCAACGAGCGGTTGGATTTAATTCAGCTCGTGCCTTCTTGATAAGTGCATCAAGTTTGGTCGGAATCGAATCCTTAGAAAAATTCTGAGTCGAAGCTTTGGCATACAAGTTCATAGCTCCAGTTACGGGAAGAATTGAACTGCTCCAAGAGAATGACGCCAGGTCAAAACCTAGAGTTGTGGGATTCACATATTTCACAAAATAGTCATCGGCAGGGACTTCAATTAATTGCAGATCGATTCCGATTGGTTTGGCGCGTAGCATTGCTTGTGTGAGTAGGGCGGTATTTTCTCGAACTTGATTTCCTGAAGGGTATAGGAAGCGAAGAGTGAGTTGTTGGTGGGGCAAGACTCCAGGCTTCGCAGGACCCGAGTAGTAACGCATTCCCACGACTTTATTTTTGCCCGACGCATCTTTTTCTTGATTATTGGTGGCGGGAGTCCATCCGGCTTGATCCAGTAACTGATCTGCTTTTGCGATGTTCTGGCGGCTCCAATTACCTGACGTGTCTTTGTAACAAGCCTGTCCTACCGCGAAAATTCGATTGTTTTTTGGCAGGGGAGCGGAAACAAAGAGTCCAGTATTGACCTGGGTAAGAGCCTCACGATTAAGCGATAGCACCAGTGCTTGGCGAACTGCGAGATCGCTCAAGATTGCATTCTTGGAATTAATGGCAATCTGTTCCCACTTTTCCGAACTTGCAACCGCGTTAATGGTGAACTTTGGATTGTTGCGGACCTGTCGAATGACAGCTGCGTTATCTGTTACATCTAGATAATTTATTTCATCATTTGTCAAAGCGGCTAATTGACTTTCTGTGGGCAAAATCCGATAAGTGACATTGTCTAGAAGTGGTTTAGTTCCCCACCATTTGGGATTTCTTATCCAAGAAATTGAACCTTGTTCACGATCAATGGAATCAAACAAGAAAGGTCCAGCACTGACGAGAGGTTTTGCGCGCCAAGTTCCATTGAACGTAGCAGGATCTTGTGTGAGCGAAGCCGGAAGTAATGGCGTAAACAATTCTTGCCAGTCGGAATATGGCTTCGACATCGTGATGATGACTTCGTTTGCACTCTTACCAGCCGATATTGATTTGATATTTGAGTAACCCTCGCTAGAGAGAATCTCGTAATTCGGATTTTTTCCGCCGAGCGCGCGCAACATTCCCACAAAGTCAGCTAAGGCAATTTTCTTTCCATCACTCCACGCTGCCTTTGGATTAAGGACAATCCGGAGCGTCTGCGGTGAACTCCGCGTTTGAGTGAAAGACGAGATGTAGTTCTTATTTACAGTCAATTTCCCTTGGTCATCCGAATTCAAGAGCATCGGTAAGGATGCGCTCATCATGCGGTTGATGTCAGGATCGTTTCCATCGCGATGCCATGGATTGAATTGTGTTGGCTCGTGGATGATCGGCAAGAGGAGTGTTCCACCAGTTTTAAGTTTCGATACGGGCTGGGCGTTGATGCTGGTTAATTCGCTGGAGAAGGCGGGGGTGGAGGCGAGAAGCAGGGAAGTCAGGACCAGGAAAGGGGTAGAAAAGAGCGCGCTTTTCTTGACCTGGCCCATCACTACCCCCTGTCATACCTCTTATTTATCGAGCCTAAGTCATCAAATCCCGCGTGCAGGCGAGGCGCGACCATGGGGCTTTCCCGAGAATTTTGCAACGATTTTGTTATCTATTTTCGCAACTTCCATGTTGCGTAATTCGGCTCCTTTGGGAAGACTCTATGGCTCAACGACGGGCAACCAGTGAAGCGGTCGACCTTTTACTTGTTCTCGTCTGAGTAAAAAAACTACTAGGAGAATAAATGAATACAAAGCGCACAGTTCGTGTTGCTCTTGCCGGTCTTGCAGCTGCAGGACTTATCGCTGGTGTCCTCACACCTGCGCAAGCAGCAACAAGAAGTACTGTCGTCGTTCATGACACAAACCCAATGACTGGTTTCAACTCCAGCGTATCTGGCTATAACCTCACAGCGAACACCGCTATTGGTTATATGACAGGTGCAGGTTTCAACTACTACGACGATAAGAAAAACCTTGTAAAGAACACCACATTCGGTAC
>RFMK01000037.1 GCA_009927705.1 Actinomycetota bacterium
CACCGTAAAAGAGAATCGTCGTAACGATGGTTCCTATATCAAGTTTGATGAGAATGCAGCCGTCATCATCAAGGACGACAACGAGCCACGTGGCACCCGTATCTTCGGTCCTGTTGCTCGCGAACTCCGTGATAAGCGCTTCATGAAGATCATTTCGTTGGCTCCGGAGGTGCTGTAATGAGAATCAAGAAAGGTGACACCGTTCTTGTCATTGCTGGCAAAGATAAGGGTCTAACTGGAAAGGTCCTCGCTGTCGATACCGTCACTGCACGTGTCACAGTCGAAGGCGTCAATCGCGTCAAGAAGCACACTCGTGAAGAGACTTCACAACGTGGTGCGAAAGTTGGCGGCATTCTTACTATCGAAGCACCGATTGCGTACTCAAACGTGATGTTGCTCGATGAAGATAACAAAGCAACTCGTATCGGCGTTCGCAAGAACGACGACGGTAAGAATGTGCGAGTTTCCCGTCGCACAGGAGGGGACATCTAATGTCAACCGCAACAGCTCCACGCTTGAAAGAGCGTTATAAGAGCGAAGTCACCGCGCATCTGCAGAAGGAATTCAACTTCGCAAACAAGATGCAGATTCCAACGCTCTCCAAGATCGTTGTGAATATGGGCGTTGGCGAAGCTGCGAAAGATTCCAAGCTCATTGAAGGTGCGATCCGCGACCTCACCACAATCACCGGACAACGTCCGCTTGTGACAAAGGCTCGTAAGTCGATCGCTAACTTCAAGCTCCGCGAAGGACAACCAATCGGCGCACACGTCACTCTTCGTGGCGATCGCATGTGGGAGTTCATGGATCGTCTGCTCTCTGTTTCTCTTCCACGTATTCGTGACTTCCGTGGTCTCTCTCCAAAACAATTCGATGGCAGCGGCAACTACACCTTCGGTTTGACCGAGCAGGTTGTATTCCCTGAAATCGAACAGGACAAAGTTGATCGTGTCCGTGGAATGGATATCACCATCGTCACAACCGCCAAGAATGACAACGAAGGTCGCGCGCTTCTCAAAGCTCTCGGCTTCCCATTCAAGGATTAATGAGGAGACCTACACAATGGCAAAGACATCACTCAAAGTTAAGGCGAGCCGCAAGCCAAAGTTCAAGGTACGCGGTTACACACGTTGCCAACGTTGTGGTCGTCCACACTCTGTCTATCAGAAGTTCGGTATCTGCCGAGTCTGCTTCCGAGAGATGGCACACCGCGGAGAACTCCCCGGTATTACGAAAGCTTCCTGGTAACAACTATC
>RFMK01000104.1 GCA_009927705.1 Actinomycetota bacterium
ATGAGAAAGATAAGCCAGGAATCTCAAACCTTCTCACCATTCATTCATCACTGAGCGGAAGATCAATCGCGGAGTTAGAGAATGAATTTGCGGGGAAGGGTTACGGAGACTTCAAGGCAGCCGTTGCTGAAGTAGTCACCTCGTATTTCGCTCCCGTACGCGAGAAAACAAATGCTTTATTGGCGGATGAAAAAGGCTTGCTGGAGATCCTTGATGCTGGAAGCGCAAAGGCTCGCGCTGTTGCCGCAGATACTCTGGCAAAGACCTACTCAGCGCTCGGTCTAGTCCCCAAAAAACTTTAAGGTTAATCATGAAACTGCGAGCGTTAGTGCTGGCGATTTCTCTAGTAGTGACCTCCGTACTTACGGCGAACGCTGATGAGCGAGTTCCGAAAGTGGCGGTCGCGTATGACATCGGATTCCTTGGTGATAACTCTTTTAACGATGCGGTCAATATCGCACTGACTCAAGCAAAGAAGAAGTACAACCTGGTCGAGCCCTTTGTCCGTGAAGTTCCAACAAATGGAACCGCAGTTGATCGACTCACACGCTTGAGATTCCTAGCGAAATCTGGGTACACCTTGATCATTGCTGTCGGCCCTGGTTATAGAGAAACAGTTAGACGAGTATCAATGGAATACACCGAGACACACTTCGCGCTCATCAATGATCGAGTTCTGGGCCAACTCAATATCTCGAATATCGCATTTAATGAAGCACAAGGCGCGTATCTGGCTGGCGTTGTTGCGGCGGCACAGTCACGTCGAAAAGTAGTCGGATTTATTGGCAGCGAACCTGAGTTGCTAGCGAGTTTTAAAAGTGGAGTCCGTTCCGTCTCAAGCAAAGTGAAGGTTGTGAACATTCCATTTCCTGACGAGATCTCCGCGCTGAAGCTTGCTCTCAATAAAGTCGACGTGGGATATTCAACGTGGGATGGAGATTCCACAGTATTAACGACAGTTCTCGACGATTTTGCCAAGAAAGTTACACTGATTCTGGAGACTCCAGATCAGTATTTTGCCCGTCTCCCAGGCGCACAAAGTGTTGTGCTCGCAACAATCAATAAATCGATGCAGAAACCTATTGATGAATTAGTTGAGGCAGCGCTCTCAGATCAGTCACTGATAGATGTTCTCGATGAAAGCGCTGGAATTTATGGTCGCGAATACTCGGTGAAAAATTCTGGAATATCCGTCCGATTGAGCACCCAAGCCACCAGAACTACCCGGAGTCAACTCGCTAAAGCTATTGCGCAATTGAAGAAAAATTCAAACTAAGCAAAGCGCGAGAGAATCTCGCTTGCTTGTGCCTTGCTTGGATATGAGGATTGAGTCCCCTTACGAGTGACGCTATCAGAAGCACAAGCGCAACCTAAGGCGATTGCATCAGGCATGGACATTCCGAGCCCAAGTCCATAGGCAAACGCTCCAACGAAAGCATCACCTGCTCCTGTCGTATCAATCGCTGCAACGCGAGGTGCAGCTACTTTTTCGACAGCGCCAGCATCGTTGGTAAATGCGGCGCCTTTCTCTCCAAGAGTGACAACAAATTTGCAACCGAGCGTTTGTGAAACTTCGAGAATCACTTCATCACTTTCTGGAAGTTTTCCATTCGGATTAAGTCCAGCAAATTCAGTTTCGTTTGGGATGATCCAATCACTGCTCTTGCGTAGCGCATCACTCAGCGGTGCAAATGGAGCCGGATTTAAAATGGTTGGGATTCCTCGGGCTTGAGCTGCAGCGAAAGCAGCGGCAGTGACTGCTTGTGGAATTTCTAACTGTCCAATGACAAGATCGATATCCGTTAACTCAGATAAAGCTTTGGTGACTTGGTCGATCGTCATTGCATTATTGGCGCCAGGCACGCAGATAATTCGGTTCGTACCGTTGGGCTCAACCCAGATAGGAGCAACTCCGCTCGCTCCCGGAACACGCGCAACGTAAGTCGTGTCTATTCCTTGTTCTTGGAAATTCTTCACTGTAGTGTCGCCAAAGACGTCATCGCCCAGGGTGTTGACCATGAAAACTTCAGCGCCCAACCGACTCGCCATGACGGCTTGATTTGCGCCTTTTCCACCGAAACCAAGTGCGAACGAGTCGCCTATCACAGTTTCGCCTGCGCTCGGAATCTTCTGAGAATAGGTGATCATGTCGATCATGGTGCTGCCGACGATGACAATTCTCGGCGCCCTATCTCGTGAGATATTCGTCATTGATAACACCTTTGTGACATTTGGGCTAGCGCTGGAGTGGTTATAGACGGGACCTTACTCCAAGCGATAAGTTATCTGCAATCGTTTGTAGCAACGAATTGGGAGCCGCTCAGTGTCAAATGTGACGATTTCAGATGTAGCCAGAAAAGTTGGCGTATCTGAATCGACTGTCTCTCGATGCTTGAGTGGATTTAATGTTCGCAATGCAGAAGCAATTCGAAAAGCGATAAAGGAATTGGGATACAGACCAAATCTTGTTGCACGAAATTTGAAATCGGGTCGTACGGGCCTTGTGGCACTGATTGTTCCGGATATTACTAATCCATTCTTTGCTTCCATTGTGCGCGGTGCTGAACTGGCAGCCGGCGAGGATTACATGATTCAACTCATCAACACTGGCGAACAACCAGAACGTGAAGAGTGGGCGATCCAAAGGATGATGGGCCAAGTTGATGGAATCATCTACGTTCCTTCACAAGAAGATTCCGAAGCGATGACCGATGTTACCGATCGCTCCATACCGCTTGTTTTTGTCGATCGATTAATTAAGAACTTCCGCAATATTGATTCTGTACTTGCCGATAATCTCACCGGCGGTGAAATGGCAACGCAACATCTTTTAGAACATGGCCATACCAAGATTGCTCACATCTCAGGACCTCTGACATCTACTCCGGGCAAAGAACGTGCTGCGGGATTTGCGCGAGCGTTGAAAGCTCACAAGATTAAAGAAGACTCGAACTACTTTGTCGAATCTGACTTTACAGTACTCGGTGGCTATCAGGCGATGATGAGTCTGCTTTCGCTTCCGACCCCTCCAACCGCTGTCTTTGTTGCAAATAATCAGATGACTATCGGCGCACTTAAGGCGCTAAAAGAGAAGGCCATCAAAACACCGGAAAAAATGGCGATCATCGGATTTGATGATCATGAACTAACAGATTTGATTGATCCACCTCTGACGGTCATCTCACGAGATGCCCACCTCCAAGGCGCGATTGCTATGCAAACGTTGCTAGAGAGAATCAAAGGCGGCAATCAATTTCCCCCTAAGCGAATCAAAGTAGACGTTCGTCTTATTGTTCGTGGCTCCTGTGGCTCGACATGTCGTCACAGAGAAACATCAACAAGCAATGCGAATAAAGTTTTGAGCGCTTCGACTCGCAGTTAATCACTACTACTAAGGAGAAAACTGAATGCAGAAGAAGACTCTTCGCAAGCTCGGTGCATCAGCTGTTGCTGGCGCGCTCGTGCTCTCGGGAATCGTTGCATCTGCCCCAGCACAAGCTGCTGCCAAGACAATTGGTATCGCTTACAGCTTGGGTGGCCGTGACGTCCCTGGCTTCAACCAACTTGCCTACATCGGTGTTAAGCCGATCTTGGACAAGAACAAGAGCCTCAAGCTCATCGAATCACAGGACAATCCAACTGCAACTGATGATCAGCGTGCAGAGCGCCTTCGCCTTATGGCAAAGCGTGGAGCTAACCCAATCGTGGTTGTTGGCTTCACCTATGCATCAGCTTTGGGCAAAGTCGCAAAGGAATTCCCAAATATTCAATGGGGAATCGTTGATGACTCATCAGTCCAGGCGCCTAACGTCCAAGGAATCGTATTCAAGGAAGAAGAAGGCTCCTATCTTGTTGGTCTCGCAGCTGCGATGACCACCAAGACTGGTCGCATTGGATTCATCGGTGGAGTTAATACACCGCTCATCGCTAAGTTCGAAGCTGGCTACATTGCTGGAGCAAAAGCGATCAACCCAAACATCAAAGTCCAGTCAACCTACATCTCAAACTTCCCAGATTTCTCTGGATTTAACGATCCTGCAAAGGGATATGAGGCTGCTAAGGGTATGTACCAGAACGGCGCAGATGTTGTTTATGCAGCAGCTGGCGGAACCGGAACTGGTATGCACAAGGCTGCATCAGAGTTGAAGAAGTGGTCAATCGGCGTAGATGCTGACGAAGCCATGTACCCAGCTCACGCTGCTTACAAGACAACAATTCTTACTTCAATGCTCAAGCGCGTAGACCTCGGTGTTCGTGGTTTCGTTAATGATGCACTCGCAGGAAAGAAGACCGCAGGAATCAAGACCTGGGGTTACAAGCAAGGTGGCGTTGGTTACACAACTACTGGCGGATATTTGAAGGGAATCACCGACGTTATCAATAACTACGGCTCTCAGATTTCATCCGGCAAGGTTGTAGTACCAACCGATCCAAAGAAAGCCTAAATAAGTAGAAGCGGAGTGCGTTGCTGTAAAGGCAGCGCACTCCGTACTTACTCACTCTCGAGTAGGCAAGGGGAAATTTGATGGCAGATGTCTTGGAAGTTATTGGGATAGAGAAGAAATATCCCGGTGTCATAGCAAATCGGAATGTCTCACTACATGTAGCAGAAGGTTCCATTCATTCCATCATTGGCGAGAATGGCGCAGGTAAGTCGACGCTCATGAAAATCCTCTACGGCCTCGTTCGACCAGACGCCGGACACATCAAAGCATTTGGCAAGGAAGTAAATCTGAAGTCACCACAAGATGCGATCCAACTTGGTATCGGCATGGTGCACCAGCATTTTAAATTGGCAGATAACGCCACAGTCCTAGAGAACGTAATCCTAGGAAGCGAACCGACTCGCTTTGGTTTCGTGGTTAAGTATGACGAAGCCCGTAAAAAGCTCCAGGAAATCGCAGACAATTACGGATTAGATATCGACCCGGACGAATCTCTCGCTAATCTCGGCGTAGGCGAACGCCAACGAGTAGAGATTGCAAAAGTGCTCTTCCGTGGCGCGAAAATATTGATTTTGGATGAGCCCACCGCAGTTCTCGTCCCTCAAGAAGTAGAAGAACTTTTTGCAAACCTTCGCGAACTCGTGAAGAAAGGACTCACCGTCCTCTTCATCTCACATAAATTGGATGAAGTTCTTTCGATTGCGGACGACATCACCATCATGCGCCAAGGAACAACGGTCGCATCTCGTAAACCAAAAGACACAAATAAGAAGGAATTAGCAGAGTTGATGGTTGGGGGAGAACTGCCGAAACCTCGCGCTGGAGCGCTCAAAGTTAGCGAGGAGAAAGTCCTCTCCTTCCAAGGTGCTTCATATATTCGAGACGATGGTCGTCAGATTCTCAACGATGTAAACCTCGATATTCACGGTGGTGAGATCCTTGGGTTAGCAGGCGTTGAAGGAAATGGTCAGAGCGAACTCATTGAATTAATCATGGGCTTATTGAAGCCTTCTACCGGTCGGGTCGAAGTCCTCGGACTTGATGCCGCGACAACTTTGACGAAAGATATTCGTAATTCCGGAGTCGCCTACATTCCGCAAGATCGCCAGCGCGATGGCTTGTTAATGACGGCACCGCTATGGGAGAACCGCGTACTTGGTCACCAGTTCGCTGAGCCACTTGCCAAGAACATCTGGGTTAATAAAGGTGCTGCTGTTGAAGATTCAAAGCGAGTCGTCGAAGAGTTTGATGTCAGAACACCTGGCGTCAACGTTCTTGCCAGCGCTCTCTCTGGCGGAAACCAACAGAAGTTCATTGTTGGACGTGAACTCAGTGGCGATCCGAAACTTATTGTTGCGGCCCAACCCACTCGTGGCGTTGATGTGGGCGCACAAGCGATTATTTGGGATCATTTAATGAAAGCGCGATCCGCCGGAGCTGGAGTGCTTCTAGTTTCAGCAGACCTCGATGAACTCTTCTCACTTTCGGATCGAATTGCCGTTATCTACAACGGTTCCATCGTCTCTGTCCTTAATCCATCAAAGACAACGCCAGATGCGTTGGGCTTGGCGATGACAGGAGCAAAGAGCGCATGACTCGAAGCAGACTCTTTTGGGGAACGATTGCCCCGCTTGCTGCAATTCTTAATTCTCTGCTCTTGGTTTATCTGATTCTGAAGTTTCGAGGCGTTGATCCAATCGAAATGTTCAAGCTGATGGCTTCCTATGGTTTTGATCCACGAAACTTGGTTTCTGAGTTGAATCAGACTGTCGCTTATTACATGGCGGGAGTCGCTGCTGCAATCGGATTCAAGATGTTGTTGTTCAACATCGGTATTGATGGTCAATATCGCATGGGTGCATTCTTTGGCGGCGTCGTCGGTGCTGCCGTGAACCTTCCACCTATTTTGCACGTGGTGGTCATCATTATTACCGCGATGTTAGCTGGAGGTTTGTGGGCTGCCATCGCTGGTTATCTCAAAGTTAAACGTGGAGTAAATGAAGTCATCAGCAACATCATGCTGAACTTCATCGCTGCCGCAATCATTGCGTTTTTGCTTAGCCCTTCACTACTTGGAATTCTCCCTGAAGGCTCGCAAACGTTGCAGACTCGAGAGATTCCTGCAAGCGGTCGGATGCCGACCATTAAAGCTTTTGAAGGAGAGATCTACACCTTCTTTTTCATCGCTCTAGTAGTTGGAGTTGCGTATTGGGTAATGCTCAATAAGACCGTCTTTGGTTTCAATCTCCGCGCAACCGGTCTCTCATTCCGCGCTGCTCGTGCCAGCGGTGTCAATGCTCCGCGAATGATCTTCATAACCACAGTTCTATCTGGTGCAATCGCAGGCTTGGTAGGAATTGGCACATTGTTATCGGATACGCATTCGTACAGCATGGCCTTCCCAGCTGGTTACGCGTTTACTGGCCTTTCGCTCGCGCTTCTTGGAAGAAATCACCCCATTGGAATCTTCTTTGCCGCATTTCTCTGGTCATTCCTCGAACGCTCCGCACCGGTTCTGGAATTCGAGGGAGTTCCGCCTGAGATCGTCATTGTTATGCAGGGAACGATTGTTCTCTCAATTGTGGTTGCTTATGAAGTAGTTGCACGTATCAATCTGCGTCAACAACAACGCGCTGTTGGAAGCGTAAACGTCGAGAGTCCTGTTGCGAAGGAGGCCAACTGATGTCAGAAAAGTTGAAAAAGCCAACTGAGCCAACTGGCAAAGTGAAATCACTCTTTAAGTCCCCAGCACGCATAACGCTGATGGTGGCTCTCGTCTTCTTTGTGATTTCAATTGTAGAAAACATCACAGGCGCCATCGATATTTCATCACCCGGAACTTCGGGCGCGACACTTCGCTTTGCGATTCCACTATTGATGGCTGGTTTAGGTGGATTGTGGGCTGAGCGTGCCGGCGTCATCAACATTGGACTTGAAGGCATGATGATTGTCGGAACTTGGACCGCCGCTTGGTTTGGCTATCTCCATGGACCTTACGTTGGAATATTGGCAGCTGCTTTCTTCGGATTAGCATCTGGTTTCTTCCATGCCTTTCTCACCGTCAAAGTTGGAATTGATCAAGCAGTATCTGGTCTTGCCATCAATCTCATCGCAGCTGGCGCAGCAAGATATCTCTCTGGCATCTTCTTCCCACCAGTTGGTGGAGATCGCACTGTCTCGCCACCGGTAGACACGCTTCCCGTTTTCACAATTCCATTTGTTGCAGATTTCTTCAAGAGTATTGATGACAAGAATATTTTCTTCGTCTCCAATATCGCAGGTCTTATCTACGGAGTCACAACAGAGCTTTCTATTGTGACCGTAGGACTATTGCTGATGCTCCCTTTGACCTCATGGATTCTTTGGAAGAGCAAGTTCGGATTGCGAATGAGATTCTCGGGCGAAAATCCTATGGCCGCTGAATCACTCGGAATCAATGTTTATCGCACTCGATACATTGCAATCTCAGTTTCAGGAATGCTCGCCTCTCTTGGTGGCGCATACCTTGCGCTGGTTGCATCCTCTGTGTATCGCGAGGGCCAGACTGCAGGTCGAGGCTTTATCGGCCTTGCTACTGTCATCTTCGGAAACTGGCGTCCAGGTGGAGTATTTGCTGGATCCGTCCTCTTTGGATTCACTGATGCGCTCCGCGTGCGACAAAACGAATCAGTTATTGCGATTCTCTTTGCGGCCGCAATCATCGCCGGCTTATTGGCTCTCTATTACGCGGTCTCGCGTCGTTGGAAGCCAATGGCAATTTCCGGCCTCATTGCGCTCTTTGGGTTCTGGCTCAATCAAAAAGTAGAGACCATCCCACAAGAGTTCGTAACAGTGTTCCCGAACTTTGCGACGCTGATTGTTCTCACATTCTTAGCCCAGCGATTGACGCCACCTGCAATGGCAGGCATGCCCTATCGCCGCGGTTCTGAGTAGCAAGGAAGCAGCTCAAATGAATATCCCATGGGATATCCCTGTGCTTGAGAGCGTCTCTCGAGTTGTAGAACAGTCACAACTCGTAAAAATCAATCATGAGAAATTGATTGATGTCGCCAACTGGATGGCTTACGAAGAATTTGCAACGCCAGACGGCTCGCTACTTTTTGATTTTGGTAATGATCCAGATTATTTGATGGATTTCACCATGGTGGTCAACACCACCAACTTTGCTTTTACTGATTTCAATAGTGGCATCAAGTTTGAGACTGATTATCTTGGACGGCGATGGTGCGATAGCGAAGCGATGTTGGCTTGCCTCCACCGCGCGATAAATTCAGGTATTCCATTTTTCTCTGGAGAATACCTAGCTAATGTAACTCGAGACCAACTTGCTTCTGTCTTCTCTGGAACGATTGAAATGCCGATGCTGGATGAACGAGTAGAGATTTTCAACGAAGTAGGTCGCGTTCTGGTTGAAAAGTTCGAAGGCAGCTATCACAATTTTGTCCGCTCGTGTGCTCCGCGACTATACGCAGGGGGAGAAGGACTTCTGGAGCGTTTAGTTGTGGAATTCCCTCGTTTTAATGATGTGAGCACATATCACGGGCTTGAAGTTCAGATCTTCAAGCTAGCGCAGCTTGGTATTTGGGGGATGCACCTCTGTCTTTCTCCGCGCGGGCATTGGAAGCTAGAAGATCCAGAGAAATTGACAGCATTCGCTGATTACATCGTGCCGGTCGGAATGCGAGTAATGGGTATTTTTGAATATGCGCCTAAACTTGAAGAGCAGATAAATAACCTCGTCGAAGTGACTCGTGACAGCGATGCTGAGATTGAATTACGTGCAAATTCAATTTATTGCATTGCAAAACTCACTGAGGAAATCAATAAGCGGCGACCAAATATGGTTCCTTTATTGATGCCCCAGGTTGACTTCCGTTTTTGGAAGACGTACCACGCAACTCATTGGCCACACCATCTGACCAGAACAATCATGTACTAAGCACTAAAAGATTAGTGGCTGGAATTCAGCTCATCTCGCCACTGTCGAAGGATTGGAAGTGCTTTCTCAAACTTGTCAACCACTTGCCCCGCATCTTCGACGCAACCACGTACGAATAGGTTGATGCCTTTGCCATCAATCATGTTGCGATCACGAATCACGCGAGTGTCTGTGACGAGTCCGATGATGCCCTTCTTCGACTTATCAGTTCTCATTGCAGCCCAAAAGATGCCGATTTCCGATGCGGTCCCATCATCGACCATCGGACCATCCAAGAGTGCCAGGACTGCATTTGCACCCATGACTTCTTTGGAATCTACTGCGAAGATGAACTCAGCTGTTACTGGATCTGGAAGTGGAATCTCGTGTGGCACGAATACTTCAAATCCTTCGCTTCTAAGTTGAGACGCGCATTGGTCGATGAAGCCTCGCTCATATGGAGTGAAAAGTGGACCGGCAAAATAAATACGCATATCTCGAAACTCCCTCTGATTGTTGGACGTGAGTATGCCTTTACAGATAGATTTCTGCAATCGATTTCACCATGGGAAATGAGGCTTTTTGCTTGGGTCATATCGTGAGGTGATCCGACATAGTCATGCCCTCCCAACATTCGGGTTCGGGATGATCGGTCGAATCCCAGTTGCGATGAATACGGTTGCGCTGGTCTTCTTGATATCGACAGTACGAGACTCCTTCTTACTTGCGGGACTTGCATCATCCATCTACACGTTGTGCGGAGCGATTGTTGGACCGCGAATTGGAAGACGAGCCGATCGAATCGGAGCGCGCCCGGTATTGCTTCCCATTACTTTAATTAATGCCAGTTCGATTCTGGCCATCGTTTACTTCAGTTCTCGCTCTATCCCACTTCTACTCATTTTCTCTGCTCTCTCTGGTGCAACGATGCCGAGCTTTGGCAGTTATACGCGCACACGGTGGAGTAGATCGCTTGAGGAAAAGCAAGAGCTTGGAGTCGCACTCTCCTTGGAATCAGTTGCTGATGAAACAGCCTTCGTTATTGGCCCTGCACTTGCCGGTTTCCTATTCTCAATTTATGGACCTAACTCACCATTACTTGCTGGACTATTTTTCACTCTTACTGGAGGAATTGGGCTTGCTCTCACTTCATTTGATCATCATCGAGATGAGATACACGAGGAAATCCATGGCGGCTTATTGAAAATCAAGTATGTCAAGAGTTTGCTCGCGTCGCTTATTGCGTTGGGACTTCTCTTTGGTTCGAATTTCGTCGTTATCCTCGCAGTCGCGAAAGCGAACGGAAGAGCCGCAGATGGTGGATTATGGGTGGGCTTGTATCCTATTGGGAGCTTGATCGCCGGATTACTTTATGGATTCATCCACTGGAAATCATCGAGTGCGTTTCGCTACACCGTCGCGTTAGCATTCATGACGCTCTCCACAAGCGCAATTCTTTTCTTTCAAGATATAGAAACGATCGCTTTCTTCATCATTCTTTCGGGAATTGGCATTGCCCCGGCGCTGATTGCCGCAAATGCGCATCTAAAGGAGTTGGTTCCTCTTCGCAGACTGAATGAAGCTTTTGCGCTTTTGGGGGCATCACTCCAAATCGGGATCACTTTAGGAAGCGCGTTAAGCGGCGCACTTGTTGATCGTTTCGGCGGTTGGAAAGGTTTCTATTTCATGACGGGCGCGACTTTGTTGGCCACGCTTTTATCCGCCATGGGAATTCGGTCACCTCATGATGATGACGTGAACGCCATCGCGGTGAAAGAATAAGTCATGGCAGAAAAGGTCATCTTTGATACAGATCCAGGAATCGATGATGCACTTGCCCTTCTTTTGCTCGCCGCGTCACCAGAAGTTGATCTCCGTGCCATCACTGTTACTCACGGGAATACCTCACAAGAAAAATGTCTCAATAATGCTTTGAAACTAGTTGAGCTAGGCGGAATTGCTAACGTTCCAATCTTTCGTGGAGCAAGTGAGCCGCTAGTGAAAGAATTATCAGTTGCAGAAGAGACACATGGTGACGGTGGATTGGGTTATGCGATTCTGCCATCCAGCGCAGTAAAGCCACACGATCTATTGGCTCATGATGCAATCATTAATGAAAT
The DNA here is from genome assembly GCA_009927705.1 of Actinomycetota bacterium. Taxonomy (GTDB): domain Bacteria; phylum Actinomycetota; class Actinomycetes; order Nanopelagicales; family Nanopelagicaceae; genus MAG-120802. Next base: position 11,484 of record RFMK01000104.1, read on the forward strand.
CGAGAAGCACCCAGATGAAATCACCTTGCTCTGTGTTGGTCCTATGACCAATGTGGCGCTTGCCTTATTGAAGAGGCCTTCCATCGCAAGAAAAGTGAAAAGAATAATTTCCATGGGTGGAGCAATTCACTATCCAGGAAATGCCACGCCCCAATCCGAATACAACGTTTACTGTGATCCAGAAGCTTTCGATATTGTCATTCGTGCCGGGATTGACTTTACTTTGGTGCCACTTGATGTGACATATAAATGTATTTTTACAAAAGAGCATTTAGCTCGCATCGACAAAGCAAGAGATGAGATTAAGGAATTCGTCACTGACTCCACTCGCTTCTACATGGAGTTCCACGCCAGCCATCAAGATATCCATGGCTGCGCCATAAACGATCCGCTAGCTGCCGCGCTCCTCATCGATTCAACGCTCGTCACATACCGGGACTACTACGTAACAATTGACTTACAGAGCCCAGTCTCCAAAGCAAAAACCATTGCTGATCACTACGGAGCGCTAAAGAAAGCTCCAAATGCGAAAGTGGCGATGGAAGTTGATGTAGAAAGATTTATGAATCTCTTCATAACGAGAATGAACGCACTGCAGTGACGAAGCAATATCACACACGTACAGAAAAGGGTGATGTCGGAAGATATGTTTTGATGCCCGGAGATCCGGGACGTGTCCCAATCATCGCCTCACGTTTGGATAACGCTGTGCACATTGCAACAAATCGAGAATATGTAACGTACACGGGCTCTTTAAGTGGAGTTGCGGTCTCTGTTACTTCCACGGGAATTGGTTGCCCCTCCAGTGCAATTGCTATCGAAGAACTCTTTAAGTCCGGTGCGGATACTTTTATTCGAGTAGGTACTTCAGGAAGTTTCCAGCCGGGAACTCGATCAAATGACATTGCTATTGCGACAGGCTCAATTCGCCACGAGGGCACTTCGAGCCACTATATGCCGATTGAATTCCCAGCAGTCTGCGATGTCTCAATCGTGCAGGCCATGCGAACCGCGGTATCCCGCTTGGGCTTGCGCCATCAAGTCGGAATCTCGCATTCAAAAGACTCGTACTACGGAGAAGTTGAACCCGAACGTTCCGCGCTTCCTGACGAACTCAATGATCTTTGGAAAGCATGGCGAATTGGCGGAGCAATCTGTTCGGAGATGGAACTTTCTACGATATGCGTCGTTTCAAGCATTCTTGGTGCACGAGCTGGCGGAATCATGGCGATGCATGGAGAAGGGGAGTTTGGAACGCTCGACACTCTCATTGATGCGGCCGTGGAATCGGTACGAGAACTCATTGCGATGGACCAAGCTTAAGAACGAAGAGATAAAGGAGAGAAAATGGAAACCGACGGAAAGCAGTATCACGTGCATCTCAAGCGCGGAGATGTCGGTAAATATGTGCTCTTGCCAGGCGATCCCGGACGTTGCGAACCAATCTCGCGCCTCTTCGACAATCCGCGCCATGTGGCCACAAATCGGGAATATGTTACTTACACAGGAACGCTTGATGGTGTTCCTGTTTCGGTGACATCCACGGGAATTGGTTGCCCATCTGCCGCTATTGCGATTGAAGAATTGGTGAAATGTGGAGCAGACACCTTCATTCGTGTGGGAACATCTGGCCATATTCAAAAAGATATTCAGTCTGGCGAACTTGCAATCATCAATGCTGCCATTCGTGATGAAGGAACTTCACGTCACTATATGCCGATTGAATTTCCAGCGATTGCGGATATCGATGTTGTATTGGCACTTCAAGCTGCAGCAAGAAAGACTGGAGCAAAGTCCCGTACCGGAATCACGCAATCAAAAGATTCCTTCTATGGCCAACATGAACCAGAGCGCATGGGAGTAGCGAAGGATCTATTAGAACGTTGGCGAGCATGGGAGATTGGTGGCGCGCTCTGTTCAGAGATGGAAGCCTCAGCCCTCTTTGTTATCGCTTCCATGCTCCGTGTGCGAGCAGGTGGAGTCATGATGGTCCACGGTAAAGAGCCAATGCCACCGCTAGATATCTTGCTCGAAACAGCAGTCCAAGGTTTACGAGAGATTATTGCCAGCGATCGTGAAAAAGGTCGTAGCGTTACTTTGTAGCGTCAATCTTCCCAATTGCTTGCAACATAAGTTCCCAGAACTGATCGAAGTCGAGTTCTAGCGCTACGTTGCAATTAGCTTTCTCGCCAAGTCGATTATAAATATCTACGACTGTTGCACCGCGCGTGAGATTGCCGTTGAGTTCAATCTGAACATTTGCAAATCGACTTTTCACAACACTTCGATCAATAAGCAAGGCAATTGCAACTGGATCGTGAAGTGGGGGATCAGGCATCTCAAAAACTTCGTCATACGTTTTGGCAAAGAATTTCAACAGACCGATGATTGTCTTACTTACGGGAGTTGCCATCTTCTCCAGCCGAGCAAAAATTTCAGGAGTTACCAGAGCTTGATGGGTAACGTCGAGTCCACACATAGTTAACGGCAAGCCACTGCGGAGAACGACATCGGCTGCTTCTGGATCCATCCAAATATTGAATTCTGCATACGGAGTGCGGTTTCCGCGCGAAGCGCTACCACCCATGAAGACGATTTCAGAGATGTTGGTCTTGAGGTTTGGGTACATTTTCAAGAAAAGTGCGATGTTAGTCAGTGGACCGGTAGCAACAAGCGTCACTGGTTCAGAGTTTTCGCGAACGAGTTTTGCGATTAAATCGACCGCATGCAGTGATGACAATTCCATAACAGGTTGTGGAAGTTCTGCACCGTCTAGGGCTGATTCACCATGAATATCACTGGCTTCCTCAAATGCGCCAAGAATTGATTTACCTGAACCTTCTGCGATTGGAACATTGATGTTTGCAAGTGTTGCAACTCGTCTCGCATTCAAGGTTACTTTCGCGATTCCACCATTTCCAGATACTGTGGTGATGCCCAGTAATTTGAGCGCTGGATTATGTGCGGCAAGAATCATTGCAAGGGCGTCATCGTGCCCGGGGTCGCAGTCAAGAATCAGAGGAATTGGCGTCATGCTCTTAGCGTAGAGCCACATGCTTCTGGAATGAAGAGAAAACTCACTTCTCAATTACTTCTTTGCTGGATAAGATGTGACCATGCTTGCAATTGACGGTACCGAAACTTCAATCAAAAGTTTCTTGCGTACTCTCTCTCCGGTCGATCAAGTCGGCGCAGAGTCTCGTGCAGCAATGCTTGGAACTCGCAGCATCAAGACCACAAGCAAACTTTGGGCCATTGATACTGCAATCTCGATGATTGACCTCACTACTTTGGAAGGAGCTGACACTCCTGGAAAAGTGAAAGCGATTTGTACCAAAGCAGTGCGACCTGATCCTCTCGATGCAACTGTTCCTCATGTTGGTGCAGTCTGCGTCTATAACGATATGGTTCGAATTGCCCGCGAACATCTCGACAACAATGGCGGCAAATCCATTCCTGTTGCTGCAGTCTCAACTGCATTTCCATCAGGTCGCGCCAGTTTGGAAGTAAAAAAGCGCGATACTGAAGATGCAATTGCTAATGGCGCAACTGAGATTGATATGGTGATCGATAGAGGGGCATTCCTTTCGGGAAATCTGGCAAAAGTCTTCGCTGAAATCGTTTGCATCAAGGAGATCTGTGGCGAGCGTGCACACCTGAAGGTCATCCTCGAGACAGGCGAGCTCGTCACTTATGACAATGTTCGTAAAGCTTCCTTTTTGGCCATGGCGGCAGGAGCAGATTTCATCAAGACCAGTACCGGCAAGGTAACTCCCGCTGCGACTACACCCGTCGTTCTCGTCATGCTGGAAGCGGTGCGCGATTATTTCCAGCTCACAGGCAAGAGAATTGGCGTCAAACCTGCGGGCGGAATTCGAACAACGAAGGACGCAATCAAACAGCTAGTTCTCGTCAACGAAACTGCAGGACCTGAGTGGCTTAATCCCGAACTTTTCCGAATCGGTGCAAGTGCGTTACTCAATGATCTTTTGATGCAACGAATGAAAATGCACCATGGTCAGTATTCCGGTAGAAATTACGTAACATTGGATTGATGATGAAATTCGAATACGCTCCCGCGCCTGAATCTACTGCGATTGTTGATATTCAATCTGACTACAACCTCTTTATTGATGGAAAATTCGTTCCATCCAAGGGTGGTAAGCGCTTCGCGACAATGAATCCCGCTAATGAGCAAGTTCTTGCAAAAGTCACTCAAGGCACGGCCGCCGATGTAGATCGCGCGGTAAAGGCAGCGACAAACGCATACAAGAAAACCTGGTCCAAACTTCCTGGTGCAGATCGCGGGAAGTATTTATTCCGCATTGCCCGCATTCTCCAGGAACGTGCCAGAGAATTTGCCGTCTTGGAGTCGATGGATAATGGAAAGCCAATTCGAGAAACTCGTGACACAGATATTCCACTTGCAGCCGCACATTTCTTCTATCACGCAGGGTGGGCGGATAAATTAGAACATGCTGGATTGGGCGCAAATCCGAAAGCGCATGGCGTTGTCGGACAGATCATTCCTTGGAACTTCCCGCTACTAATGTTGGCGTGGAAGATTGCTCCAGCGCTTGCCACAGGGAATACCGTTGTCTTAAAGCCTGCCGAAACAACACCACTTACTGCTTTGCTCTTTGCCGAAGTTTGTCAGCAAGCAGAGCTTCCAAATGGCGTAGTCAATATCGTTACTGGAGATGGAGCCACAGGTTCTGCGCTGGTGAACCATCCAGGAATCCAAAAAATTGCATTTACAGGTTCGACTGAAGTTGGAAAATTGATTGCCAGGAGCGTGGTCGGAACCAAGAAAGCTCTGACTCTTGAACTCGGTGGCAAAGGCGCCAATATCGTCTTTGAAGATGCTCCGATTGATGAAACTGTTGAAGGAATCATCAATGGTATCTATTTCAATCAGGGTCATGTGTGTTGCGCGGGTTCACGTCTGCTTGTTCAAGAAAACATTAAAGATGAACTGATTGAGAAGTTGAAGCGGCGCATGTCGATGATCAGAGTCGGTGATCCTCTGGACAAGAACACAGATCTCGGTGCTATCAATTCGAAGGCCCAATTGACGAAGATTCAAGAACTTGCCCAATCGGGGGATACTGAAGGCGCAGAACGCTGGTCGCCCGAATGTCAGCTGCCAGAAAAAGGTTTTTGGTTCCCACCCACATTCTTCACGGGAGTTTCCCAATCACACAGAATCGCACGCGAAGAAATCTTTGGACCAGTGCTCTCTGTTATTACATTCCGAACCCCAAGTGAAGCAATCGAGAAAGCGAACAACACTCCGTACGGCCTATCAGCCGGAATTTGGACTGATAAAGGTTCACGTATTCTCTGGAGCGCACAACAACTCAAAGCTGGTGTTATCTGGGCAAACACCTTTAATAAATTCGATCCAGCCAGCCCTTTTGGTGGATATAAAGAATCTGGTTGGGGCAGAGAAGGTGGCCGTCATGGTCTTGCCGCGTATCTCAAAGGAGATATGTAATGAGAATCGACGTAAAGAAGACCTACAAACTCTTCATCGGTGGACAGTTCCCACGAAGTGAATCGGGTCGAAGTTATGAACTCTTTGATAGCAAAGGTAATTTTCTAGCTAATCCAGCGCTTGCATCTCGAAAAGATCTTCGAGATGCGGTCGTAGCAGCCAGAAACATCTCGGATAAGTGGTCGAGTGCCACGGCATTTAATCGTTCGCAGATCCTCTATCGAGTCGCAGAAGTGATGGAAGGTCGAAAGGATCAATTCATCGCTGAAATAATTGCGCAAGAAGGTGTGACGAAAGCCCAAGCGCTTAAGCAAGTAAATGAAGCCATCGATCTCTGGGTTTGGTATGCCGGATGGTGTGACAAAATCGCATCTGTCTATGGTGGGACTAATCCAGTCTCGGGTTCTTTCTACAACTTTACGACTCCAGAGAATCTTGGCGTTGTGGCATCTTTTATTTCAGATCAGAGTTCCCTGACTTCGATTGTGCACGCTGTCGCCCCAATTCTGGCCGGCGGAAATACGCTCGTTGCTGTGGCGCATGAGGATTACCCGCTCTCCGCAATCACTTTGTCAGAAGTCATCGCCACTAGCGATGTTCCTGGTGGAGTAGTAAATATTCTGACCGGAAAAGCAAAAGAAATTGCGCCATGGGTTGGATCCCATATGGATATTGATGGCGTGGATGGTTCAGGCTTAGATTCAACAACGTATGATGCTTTGCGAAAAGATGGTGCAGACAATCTCAAGCGCATCAATCGATTTGATGAAGTGAAATCGCCGCAGAGAATCCTCGCGTATATGGAGCATAAGACGGTCTGGCACCCAATCGGGATCTAAGCGGAGACTGTAACTCTTTCATATCCGCGTAAAGAGAATGTCGGTCGTCGTACCGGGGTCTCACTTAACTTGAGGTTTGGAAAACGCTTGATAAGTGCTGGAAGCGACACCGACATCTCAAGTCTTGCAAGTGGAGCACCAATACAGAAATGAATGCCAGCGCCAAATCCGATATGCGGATTGGATTTTCGAGCTACATCAAAAACATCAGCGTTACCAAAAACGGAACTATCTCGGTTAGCAGAACCAAGCAAGCTCACGATTTTCTGCCCACTCTTGATTGAGACTCCACCCAATTCAAGATCTGAAGTAGCGGTTCTTTCAAAGTACTGAAGTGGTGAATCGAATCGCAAGAATTCTTCAATAGCTGTCTCAGTTAGTTCTTCAGGTTTTTCAAAGAGTAAGTCGCGTTGAGTTGGGTGCTCAAAGAGTGAAACCATGCCATTTCCAAAACCATTGACGCTGGCTTCATGGCCGGCATTAAGTAAGAGCACACACGTCGCGATTAATTCATGGGTGGAAAGTCGTTCACCAGCTTCGTGAACGGTCGCAAGTTCAGTAATGAGATCGTCGGTTGGATTCTTCTTCCGTTCCAACATTAGGGAATGGACATAATCAGCAAACTCTTGAGCGGCTTTTTGGGCGGCAATTTGATGCTCACGAGGCGGATTTACCTCGTACATCTTCACAATTGATTGTGACCAAGGACGCAGTAAGTGTTCATCTTCCACTGGAAAGCCAAGCAATAAAGCAATGACCTTCACGGGAAGTGGCTCGGCGAAGTCCGCAATGAGATCAAAAGTTCCAGATGTCAGCTCGATTTCGTCAAGCAGTTCATCGGTGATTTTTTGAATTGCTGGCCGTAATCCTTCAATTCGGTTTCGATTAAATGCTTTGAGAACTAGGCCACGCAATCGCGTGTGTTTGGGTGGTTCACTATCGAGGATTGAATCGGAATGAAGCCAGTTAAAGACCTGCCACTCAGTCTCGGGGATTCTTTCGGTATAAATGCGTCCAAGGCTCTTGTTGCGTAAGACTTCATTGGCGTCACGATGCGTGGCAGCCAAGAAAACCTCTAAATCAGGATGCCAGATCGGCTTTTCTGCCCGACGCAATTCCGCCAAGTGAGGATACGGATTATTTATAACGTCGATATTCTTGAAATCAATCATGGCGTTAGAGCATAACCACTATCGAATGCTGCGCTCAATGCCTTCGCATTCATTTCTTCAATATCGGAGAGATCCCAACCATGAGCAGCGCTCATTAATTCATACTCTCGGGAGAGGGTTGTGTTACTCATGAGACGGTTATCGGTATTAAGAGCAATATTGAAGCCTAGGGAGTGGAGCAGGCCAGCTGGATGTTTCTCATAGCTTGACGCGGCACCCGTTTGAATATTGGAAGTAGGCGCCATCTCCAGATGAATCTGCTGATCTAATACAAACTTCGCAAACTCATTTAAGCGAGGAGAATCGCCCGATAGATCAATCGCATCCATGATTCTCACTCCGTGGCCAATTCGTTTTGCCCGACAATGATGAATGGCATCAATCATTGAATCAACAGAATCAGCTTCGCCGGCATGGATGGTGAAGGGAAATTCTTCGCTATAGAGCAGATCAAAAGCTTCCTTATGATTTTTTGCGGGAAAACCAGCCTCTGGCCCAGCGATATCAAAGCCCACGACGCCATGATTTCGATATTTCAAAGTAGCACGCGCGACTTCAAGGCTCCGATTGGTATGTCGCATCGCGCAAGTAATGAAGCGAACGGTGATCTTGCCGCCATTAACGGCAACATTTTTCATTCCTTCTTCAAGGCCAAGGAGCGTCGCTTCGATGACTTGCTCGATGCTCAAGCCGTCCTGTGTAAAGAGTTCTGGAGCGCCTCGAACTTCGGCGTAGGCGACTCCATCAAGTGCAAGATCTTCCACGCATTCCCGCGCTACACGAAGAAGATTGTCGTGAGTTTGCATGACGGCGATGGTGTAATCAAAATTCTTTAAGTACTTCTCCAAGGATCCTTCGTTGCAGTTTCTAAAAATTAAGTCCTGGAATTCTTGAGCGTGATGTGAAGGTAGATCAAATCCAATCTGATTTGCTAACTCAATGATGGTTTGTGCGCGAAGTCCGCCGTCGACGTGATCATGGAGGAGAACTTTGGGAAAAGCGGTTATCTCAGTTACCTTCATTAATCAGA
>RFMK01000097.1 GCA_009927705.1 Actinomycetota bacterium
CGTTCGCGTTTGTTCTCGATAAATTCGCGAGTGCGGTTCAACGCTTCTTCATCGGAGTATTGCTCCGGTGGTGACTTCATGAAATAGCTCGACGGTGAAAGCAATGGTCCGCCGATCTTGCGATCAAGAGCCAATTTCGCACATCGAACTGCATCGATGATGACACCCGCTGAGTTTGGTGAATCCCATACTTCAAGTTTGTACTCGATATTCAATGGGACATCACCGAAAGCACGTCCTTCAAGGCGAACGAATGCCCACTTACGGTCATCGAGCCATTCAACATAATCCGATGGACCAATATGAACGTTTCCTGCGCCCATGTCGTAATCAAGTTGAGAGGTCACTGATTGGGTCTTGGAGATCTTCTTTGACTCGAGGCGATCGCGCTCCAACATGTTCTTAAAATCCATGTTTCCACCAACGTTGAGTTGGTAAGTGCGTTCAACTTTGACGCCACGATCCTGGAACAACTTAGTGAGGATGCGGTGCGTAATAGTCGCACCTACTTGGGACTTGATGTCATCACCAATAATCGGAAGGCCCGCTTTAGTGAATTTATCGGCCCATTCAGGGGTTGTGGCGATGAAGACTGGTAGCGCATTGACGAAAGCACATCCCGCATCAAGTGCACATTGAGCATAGAACTTTGCAGCTTCTTCAGAGCCAACTGGCAAATAACAGACCAGAACATCGACTTTCGCATCTTTCAGCACCTGGACCACATTCACAGGTGTCGCAGATGACTCAGTGATTGTCTCTCTGTAGTAGCGACCTAAACCATCTTTAGTCTCTCCACGGAGAACAGTGATTCCAGATTTTGGCACTTCAGCAAACTTGATGGTGTTGTTCTCGCTCGCCCACATTGCATCGACAAGATCGAGGCCGACTTTCTTGGCGTCGACATCGAATGCTGCAACAAACTTGACGTCACGCACGTGATATCCGCCAACGACGACGTTCATCAGACCAGGAATCTCTTGATCGATTGGCGCGTCTTTGTAGTAATGAACTCCTTGGATAAGTGAGTTCGCGCAGTTACCAACTCCGACGATGGCAACGCGAATTTCTTGTGATGTGGTCACGAGCTTTTCCTTTCAGATTGGATCATTTCTTCGAGCCAAGCGATTTCTCGCTCTGCAGTTTCAAGAGAATGGCGACGCCATTCGATGAGATACTTATCGAGGCCGACTGCAGACCTTTCAAGGTCGGCACGAAGAATCTCGGCCTTCTCCTTGAGACGACGATGGCGCCCCTCAAGAATTCTTAAGCGATTGCGGGTTGAGGTTGGGCTAAAGAAAGCAACATGAACTTCAAAGTTGTCATCATCCCAAGATTGAGGGCTCACACTTTCTGTGAGTTGAGCAAACTTCTCTCCACCCTTTTTGGTAATGGAGTAGACGATTCGAACTCGCTTTGAACGACCGCCCTTTGGAACTTCCTCTTGGGATATGAGATCGGCTTCAAGCATCCGCCGAAGTTGGGGGTAGAGCACTGAAAATGAAAGCGCTCGAAATGGTCCAAAGATTGAGGTGAGGCGTTTTCTTAATTCGTAGCCATGCAGGGAGTCCTGCGACAAGAGGCCAAGGAGGGCAAACTCCAAGGACTCAGCGCGAGATCTCACAGTTGCCTCCCTTTCACTATGTATCGATTCGATATATCGAGTGGGAAGTAAACCCGATATATCCCCTGTGGGCAAATGGAACACGCTTACAAGCGTCCGAGCCGTTATGAAATTCTCAGTTTTCTGCGAGTCATAACCCTCAGTAGGTAATGAGCGGTCTTACCCTCTAGTTCTAGAGATTGCCCGCACCCTCTTGTCGTCTATCGCATCACAAGGGCGCTCTAGAAATGAGGACCTCTACATGAGTCTCTTCTCTTGGAAGCTTCACGGGACCGGAACCAGCATTGAGCCTGGCGCGGTCGTTTCCACAGATGAACGACTAAGTTGGCCACGCACCATTGGTGTTGGCCTTCAACACATCGCAGCAATGTTCGGCGCGACATTCTTAGTGCCGATCCTGACGGGATTACCTCCTACGACCACACTCTTCTTCTCCGGCGTGGGCACGATGCTCTTCCTCATCATTACTCAGAACAAAGTTCCGAGCTATCTCGGATCATCATTTGCATTCCTCGCTCCAATTGCTGCTTCAGTTAAGAGCGACAGCATGGCTGTTGCACTTGGTGGCGTAGTTGCAACCGGCGTACTACTTGCCCTCGTTGGTTTGATTGCAAAAGCCGTCGGTACCGGATGGATCAACTGGATGTTGCCGCCCGTTGTCACAGGAACAATCGTCATGGTCATTGGTTTCAATCTTGCTGGCGCTGCTAAAGGCGGACTCGCAAGCGGACCATTGCTAGGAACGATTACCCTCCTTGCAATCGCATCCTTTGCCGCCTTTTCACGCGGCTTCATCGGACGTATCTCAATCTTCCTTGGAGTCGTTGTTGGGTATGTCGTCGCGTTCATCATGGGCGATGTCAAAACCGATGGAATCTCTGCAGCTAAATGGTTTGCAGCTCCTACGTTTACTACACCAGAATTTAAGGCAAGCGCCATCGTTCTCTTCATCCCGGTCGTGCTCGTCTTGATCGCAGAGAACGTTGGTCACGTCAAAGCTGTTTCGAACATGACTGGCAAAGACCTCGATGATCAGATGGGTAACGCCCTTTTCGCCGATGGCGTAGCCACAACTCTTGCTGGCGCTGGTGGCGGTTCGGGTACGACTACATACGCTGAAAACATCGGTGTTATGGCTGCTACGCGAGTGTATTCAACGGCTGCATATTGGGTCGCAGCTCTTGGTGCAATCGTGCTTTCAATTTCACCAAAGTTTGGCGCAGTTCTCAGCGCGATTCCAGGCGGAGTTCTTGGCGGCGCACAAACAGCGCTCTTTGGAATGATTGGAATTCTCGGCGCCAAGATTTGGATTGAATCACGTGTTAATTTTGCGGATTCAACAAACTTGATTGTTGCCGCCTCTGCAATCATCATCGGTATCGCTGATGTTTCGTGGACCAGTGGAGATTTCACATTCAACGGAATTATCAATGCAACTGTCGTTGCAATCGTTGGATATCGCGTATTTCACGGGATTTCAAAGGCTCGTGGAACAAGCGCCGCATAAATAGTCAGTTCAGCAAATGCCCGATCGCAAGGTCGGGCATTTCTGCTTTGTAGGGCAATTACACTAGGCGTGTGAGTCTTGACTTCCCTTCGCGTTATCCTGAATATCTCGTCGCGGCGATGATCATCATCCTTGCGCCAGGTCCAAGCGTTCTATTCATCATCGCTCGAGCTATCGCATGGGGCCGTATGACAGCGGTTGCAACAGCCGCAGGAAATGTCACGGGAGCATTCACGCTTTCGCTCATGGTGGCATTTGGACTGGGACCAATCTTGCAACGAAGTGAGCTAGCTTTCCTTGCCGTACAAGTTATTGGCGGTTTCTACCTCGTCTATCTTGGAATAGATGCGATTCGTCATTCCAAGATTCATGCCGAAGATATGGTCAATCAAGGCGAAGTGAAACCATCTGCTCTCCGCTCAGCTCGGGATGGATTCTGGGTTGGTGCGCTCAATCCCAAAGGACTTGTCTTTTTCGCCGCGATCTTGCCTCAATTCCTTGATCGGGATTCGGGCAATGTCACCTCCCAACTTGTTTTGATGGGTGCAACTTTCAGTGTTCTTGCATTCATCTCCGATGGTTCATGGGGCTTAATTGCCGGAACCGTCCGTCAATGGATGGCGACCTCACCCGCACGCCTAGTGACGATGCGTCGCATCGGCGGAATCGTGATGATTCTCCTGGGTCTCTTCACTCTGCTCTCGGCGATCTAATTTCTGGCCCCGCCAATCAACGAATTGTCAGTGGCTCACGGCAGAATCACGCCATGAGCAAAGCACGCGAATTCATTAGTCCAAGCGACCTCACCTTTTCTTGGAATGGTTGCCATCGCTGCCTATGGCTGAACTACAACCATGGCGTGAAAGCACCTTCTTTTATGCCATTGGTGGGTGAGCTTTCTGCGATGCAGGAAAATCACTTCAACGGTGCGATCTCCTCCCAGCTCCATCCCGAAATTAAAGAAGGACGAGTGCTAGATCGCGGCGGTTGGGTTAAATCTATTCCAATCCCCTACAACTCAAAACCTTCTCCCTATGCCATCCGCGGTAAATATGACTTGCTGATGGAATTCGAAGA
>RFMK01000056.1 GCA_009927705.1 Actinomycetota bacterium
CTACCGGATACTGGAAAATTAGTTGAAGCTGCAGGCCGAAAGTTTGCTTATAAGAAAACCGATGTCACCAAACCGGAAGATTGTGATGCGCTGATTGCATTTGCAGTAGAGAAGTTTGGCAAAGCAGATATTTTGGTCAACAACGCTGGAGTAGGAACTGCGGTCCCTTCAACTCGTGAGACGCCAGAACAATTTAGAAGTGTGATTGATGTAAATCTGATGGGCGCATATTGGATGGCCCAAGCATTTGCAAAAGCAAATAAAGATGGCGGCGTCATCGTAAATATCTCTAGCATTTTGGGAATCAAACCTCAAGGGCTGCCACAAGCTGCATATGCATCAAGTAAAGCTGGGCTCATTGGTTTAACGCGCGATCTTGCGGCGCAATGGACGGGACGGAAGAAGATTCGCGTCAATGCGTTAGCTCCCGGATTTTTCCCGAGTGAGATGAGTGACGAACTTCCAAAAGATATGGTGGAGATGCTCAAGATGTTTGCACCTGCTGGCCGATTAGGAGAGCCAGAGGAGTTAGCCGCAACCTTGATCTGGCTAGTGAGTGATGCTTCAAGCTACGTCACAGGAATTACAGTTCCTGTCGATGGTGGCTTAGTGATGCCCTAACGAATTAGCCGTTGATGGCAGCGTGGAGCGCGACTTCGACCATATCGTTCAAAGTACGTTCACGAGCTTCAGAATCCATCGCTTCATGAGTGAAGACATGGTCGGAAATCGTCATGATCGCTAGTGCGCGACGACCTTTGCGAGCAGCGATGGAATAAAGCTGGCTAGCTTCCATTTCTAGCGCCAATACGCCATGAGCAAGGAGCTTCTTGGCGGCATCAGTCTCGTCATAGAAGAAGTCCATTGATGAAACGCCACCGACATGGACTCGTTCGAATTTCTTCGAAGCTTCGTAGGCTGCTTGGAGAAGATGGAAATCAGCATGTGGGGCGAAATCTAAACCGTTCGTGAAGCGGCGTTGATGTTGGAGTCGGTGGAGGCAGTCATTGCAATAACTAAATCGCCAACTTTAGTTTTCTCTTGAAGTCCGCCAGCAGTACCGATGCGAATTGCGACTTGAACATCGTATTCATTGAAAAGCTCAGTGACATAAATCGAAGCCGAAGGAAGACCCATTCCAGTTCCTTGAACTGAGATGCGCTCGCCTTTATATGTTCCGGTAAATCCGAACATGTTGCGGACTGAGTTATATTGCTTGACGTTCTCAAGATAATTTTCTGCGACCCACTTAGCACGAAGTGGATCTCCAGGAAGAAGGATACGTTCGGCGATCTCGCCCTTAGCTGCTGAAATATGTACGCTCATAGTTAGCGAACTATAACCAGAACTGCGGCGATAAAGTGCGAAATGAAAGCTGCGGCGGTCATGGCATGAAAGAGCTCATGAAAACCAAACCAATTGATGGAGAAGTTTGGTTTTTTTACCGCATAGATAATCGCGCCTACGGAATAGAGCACGCCGCCAAATGCGATGAGGACGAGAACGAGCAGACCGCCATTGCGATAGAAGTCGGGAAGGTAGATCAACGCAGCCCAACCAAGTGCAATATAAATCGGTACGTAAAGCCATTTGGGCGCGGATAACCAGAAGACGCGGAAGAAGCCAGATAGAACAGCGCCGCCCCAGACGATAGAAAGCAGCACTACTGCTTGGTTTTTCTCTAATAGATAAATAGCAAAAGGGGTGTAGGTGCCAGCAATAAGCAATGGAATATTGGCGTGATCGATACGTCGCCAGACTGCTTTTGCGGTGGGGCCCCAGGGAACGCGGTGATAGATGGCGCTACAGGTAAAGAGTGAGACTGCCGTGAGCGTAAAAATAGTAAGAGTGACGCGTCCACGAAGTTCTGAGGTGATCGTGACGAGAGTAAGACCTGCGACGAGAGCTAACGGAGACATCACCAAGTGGATGATGCCGCGTAGCTTAGGTCTACTTAATACGTTCATACGTCGCCTTCATACTCTTATCGAATGTAAGCAAATGAGATCGCTCGTGGAGTGCGGAGGCGATGACGATTGCGTCTGCCAAGGTTACCTTGTAATGAGAACGAACTTCGGCGGCGCGTAGTGCAATCTCAGTAGTAATGGCGATTACAGGTGAAAAGGACTTTTGAATCTGGCTCAGAGCAACGGGAATACTAATGGAATCACTTTGGTCAAAGTCGACAAGTAATTCTGCTAGCGCTAGTGAGCTTATAGATGGAGGAGAGGTGAGTTCTTCCAGTTCGCGCAGAGCTTGGGCGTGATGTGAATCGTCAGGATTGAAGAGCGCAATCAACCACGACGTGTCTGCGTGGCTTTTCTGTCCCACTCTTCGCGCTCCTTTTTGTAATCAAAGCTTTCGCCAAGTCCTGGCATAGTTCCGGCGAGCTTTCTTAGCGTCTTCTTCCATTCTTGTTCTGCAGAAGGTGCAAGAACAATTCGCTCTTCTTTATCGATCATGAACTCAACTTGATCACCCGGTTTGAGATTCACTTCGCGTAATACCTCCACCGGAATCGTGATCTGATTCTTGGAACTTATCCGAGATGAAGTGGCGCGACCGCGGCGTGGGCGAGTGGTTGTGGATTTCTTAGCGGCCTTCTTAGCCTTTACTTTGGTAGCCATAAGTAAAGGCTAACGCTATTTTCGACGGCGTGTCGGGGGGTAAAAAGCGGCGTGTTTTACTGCTTTACCCGTTTTGACCGTCACGCGGGGCTTCAGATAG
>RFMK01000022.1 GCA_009927705.1 Actinomycetota bacterium
TTGGCAAGCCACTGGGAATCTTTACGACTATCTACGCCGGAAAGAAGATCAAGGTTGGGGAAGTGCCTGAAGGAGCCCGTCCACTTTCAATTCTTGCCACAGGAAGCGCCGCTGGAATCGGATTTACCGTTGCAATATTTATCGCCAATCTTGCATTCAGTGATCCCACGACTCAAGACTTAGCAATAGTTGCCGTAATTGCCGCCTCCATCGCTAGCGGAGTGTTGAGCTACGTGCTTTTCAAGCTTCTATCTAAGAGGGCTTAGTTCTTACCGATCCAGCCCCACACCGATTCAGCGCCAGAATGGCCGGTGAGATAGATATAGACGAGCGCCAAGATGGCTGCGAGGGCAAGCAATACTGAAACGAGTCGTCGAACACGAGGTGAGCCAACGTTAGCGCCCGATTTATCCATGCGCCAACGAATGAACAGAAGTGCAAGGAGTGGAATAAAAGTCAGTGGTGCAATCTCACCAAAGTTTGCGTGACGTTCAATATCTTTATTGAGACGCTGTTGGAAAGGCTCACCACTTGCTTTCGCAACGAAGAGTGAGAGTTGGGCAATAACAGCAAGAATCAAGACGGGTCCGCCATATTTTCGGGAAAAACTTGGCCAGTACGACATCGCCAAGGCGGCAAAGGCTACGAGCGGTACAAGAACAACAGCGCCGTGAACTACGAGTGGATGAAGCGGAAGATTGAAAATCAGATCGAATGGGCCGCCAAGTTCATCGCCTTCAAAGAATTTCATTTCCGCAGTTTATTACTAGATTCCCGCAGCATGGCCTTCGCAACGAGGGTCAGATCCTGCGATGTAGGTCCCATTCTCAAGAACTTCTAACAATTGGACCGAAGATCCATGACCATATGGCGGAAGTTCTTCGACCGCATGGCCAAGTGAAGTCAAGATCGAGAAAGTCTCGTGCGGAACTCTTTTTTCAATCTGTAAAACGCCATCAAACGTTTCATCTCCAGAACTATCTTTGCTCTTGTTGAGATGTTGCCAACGAGGAGCTTCTGCGTTTTCTTGGGGGGACATCTTGAGATCAATGGCATTCACAACGAGTTGGAAATTTGATTGAACTTGAATGTTTGCTCCAGGAGTGCCACCAACGTGTGCAAGCGATCCATCGCCTCGCGTGATGGTCCAAGCATTCAAGGTATGAGCTGGTCGTTTCCCTGGTGCAATTAAGTTTGGCGAGCTTGTATCAAGTGAGAAACCGGTCAGACGATTG
>RFMK01000099.1 GCA_009927705.1 Actinomycetota bacterium
AACCCGTTGATCCAAAGTGCGACCAAGCGGGCACACTATAACCATGCTCGGGTGACTTACCAATTCATGGCTATTCCAAGCCAATGTCGCTCTACACACCTGCTCTTTTCTGCAGAACAATCAGCCCATGGCTTCACGGTGGCAAGCAGCGCTGGCTGGAGCTTTGACCCTGGTCGTAACGCCAATCATCAGCGTTCCTGCGGTTGTCACCAACCACATCGTTCGCACTTCAAGCTTCAGCCTCATCGCGTCAGCTCGCGCGGAGTCCACGTTATTTGATGCTCGAGCTGCTCTCGAACAGATTCCCGTCAAGGGACGCGCACCGAAGACTGGATATGGCCGAAATCAATTTGGTCCGCAATGGTCAGATGTCGATCGCAATGGTTGCGATACTCGCAATGACATTCTCAAGAGAGATCTGACTGCAGTTGTATTCCGCGAAAAAACTAGAGATTGTGTTGTTGAACGGGGAGTTCTGCAGGATCGATATTCGGGTCAAATCATTGAATTTCAGCGCGGTGAAAAGACTAGCGCTCTCGTTCAAATTGATCATGTCGTTGCACTCTCAAATGCATGGCAAACAGGAATATTTCAATCAACATTAAAGGTTCGCACTAATTTTGCTAACGATCCATTAAATCTTATGGCAGTCAAGGGATTGTTAAACAGTCAAAAGGGTGATGGCGATGCTGCAACATGGTTGCCACCAAATAAAGCATTTCGGTGCGAATATGTGACGCGACAGATCCAAGTGAAAGTGAAGTATGGATTGTGGGTCACTAAAGCTGAGAAAGAAGCAATGAATCGGATTTTGCAGAGCGCAGAGTGCGTTAACCACAATTAAAGAAAGTGGGGTGAGCGACGGGGCTCGAACCCGCGACATCCCGGACCACAACCGGGTGCTCTACCAGCTGAGCTACGCCCACCATGTACGTGATTCCTGGAGCAAACAGGTGACGTTAGATCCAGTGGTCGGAGTCTACCTGTTGGGTAGAGGAGGATGTAATTCAGCCCAAGCTGGAATGGACACCACGAGTAGATACCTGCGATACAGACTAGAGAGGAATGTAGGTAATTCCACAGCGCTGGAGATAGCCCGTCGATTTTGTCATCTAGCAAGCATCTAGAACTACGCCATGGAATCAAGCCCGATTGAGACCGATTCGAAATCACCTCACACGAGCGCACATCACTATGGCGCTTTGCAACCACTCCTTGATGATGAAAGCGTTGAAGAAATTTGGATCAACTCTCCCCAGAGAATTTACGTGGCGCGGCGGGGGAGGAGTGAACTGACAAACCTTGTCTTAACCAAGAGCCAACTGCAATCAATCATGGATCGAATACTGATGTGGTCGGGTCGACGAATAGACCTCTCTCATCCATTTGTTGATGCACGTTTACCCGACGGAAGCAGACTTCATATAACTATTCCCGAAATTACCGCAGAACATTGGGCTATCAATATTAGAAAACATTTGATGCGCGGGAAATCGTTACACGAACTCTGTGCGATGGGAGTGATGTCGGAGGAGATATTGGGATTTTTGGGAGAATCCATTCGAAATCGAAGCAATATCTTGGTTAGTGGCGCCACTCAAGCGGGTAAGACAACAGTGCTTAATGCTCTGGTGAGTTCAATCGCGCCGACTGAAAGAGTTATTACGATTGAAGAAGTCTTCGAACTCAAACCTCGATTACCAGATTGTGTTGCGATGCAAACTCGTTCCGCAAATCTCGACGGAATCGGAGAGATCAGTATTCGACGCTTGATAAAGGAAGCTCTTCGGATGCGCCCATCCAGGCTTGTTATTGGTGAAATTCGAGAGGCGGAATCACTTGATCTCCTCATCGCACTGAACTCTGGGATCCCAGGAATGGCAACTATTCACGCCAACTCAGCCCGCGATGCAATTAGAAAATTGCAGACGCTTCCTCTCCTTGCTGGCGAGAACATCACTCAAGACTTCCTCACGCCCACGGTGTATTCGGCAATAGATTATGTGATTCATGTTGGTTTGGATAACTTGGGAACACGTCGCGTGCTCGAAGTTGCGCGGGTCAATAATCGCTCCGAAAACACCTTTATCGAGATAGAGCATGAGTACTTGTGGGATGGCGATTCGTATCGCAGAGGACCACTGATATGAAACCTTCTGCGAAACGCTCGGCACTCACACTGACTGCATCAATCGCGGCAGTTTTCTTCATCACACTCTTGGTCTCTGGAACTCCCACGATTTCGTTAGCAATATCAATGCTGGCTGCCGCAATCCCTTTCTTAATCAATAAGTATCGCGCCCTTAAAGTTGAGCGAGAGCGAGACTCATCTTGGCCCGAAGCACTTGACTCTCTTGTTTCTGCGCTGCAATCAGGAATCGCGATTCCTGAGGCGGTTTGTTCCCTTTCTGCTCATGGCCCCGAACTCTTGCGTCCGCTATTTCTCATGATTGAAGAAGCTCTGCTTGAAGGCGGAGATTTCGTTACGGTCCTGCTTGAGGCGAAAACCCAAGCAAACTCGGCGATTGCCGACCAAGTATTTGAAACGCTTATTTTTGCTAAGGATTTCGGCGGCAAAGATTCCAATGCAGCCTTGAGATTACTCTCTGAATTTGTAAGAGAGGACATCGCAGTCCTCGAAGAAATCAGCACGAAATTTGGCTGGATTAGGAATTCTGCAGCTCTTGCAACCGTTGCACCGTGGCTACTACTGCTCTTGCTATCCACACAGGCAAGCACTCGGGAGGCATTCGCCACTATTGAAGGAACAAAAATTCTTATAGTTGGCGTGCTGCTTACTGGTATCGCTTATACATGGATGGAGCGTGTTGGTTCGCTTCCAGTTCCAGAAAGAGCGTTGCGATGATCTCCCAGCATCTGCAATTCCCAACCTTCCTATTGATTGCTCCGATTCTTGCCTGGGGAGTGTGGTTGATCAGCGAGTACTCTTTCGATGCTTGGGGTGTATGGCTCAATCCGAAAAAAGTGGGGAAGATTCTCCGAACTTCACCTGGGCTGAAAGTTAGAAGTTATCCAGATTCCCGTAATCAATCTTCGACACCAAGTAGAGCGTTGCGATCGCAATTAATTTTCTTGAATTTCGCAATTGGATTCTCCCTCGTTCTTCTCTCTTACTTTCTAATTTTCATCGATCCAAAGATGACTGCACCAATTATTGCGATGGCGGCATCGGTCTCTGCCTTACTCATCCATGCTCGAGGTAAACCGAAGCGCGATCTCGCCCGTGAGATAGCCGAATTTGAAGGGGAGTTGCCAACATATATGCAGTTGATGACAGTCCTTATATCTTCTGGAATTTCACCGGCACGAGCTATGGACCTCTTGTCGCGTAGGTCAGTCTCCATTAGTGGTGAGCGATTACAAGAGGTCGTATCTGAGATACATAATGGAAGTTCAGTGACGCAAGCCCTCGATAATCTCTCGCGCAAATATGATTCGCTCATTCTGCGTAGATTCGTTACTGGAATCATTTTGGCTGTTGAGCGTGGGTCCACATTGACGCCAATCTTGATTGCGCAAGTAAAAGATGCTCGAGTAGCGCGTAAGAATCAGATATTGCAGCGTGCTGGGCGAGCAGAAATAGCTCTCATGATTCCCGTCGTCTTTCTTATCCTTCCTATTTCGATTCTTTTTGCGCTATGGCCGTCATATCAACAATTAGGAGCATTCCTTTAAATTATCTCTCAATCCACAACAGCATTTATCCACAGAGTTGCGCTTTAACAATAATAGTTGTCAGCGTAGGTAGAAAACTCGCCTCATCGATAGCAGGGCTCAGAAGAACGAAAATCTAATTGGAAAGGATCCTGGGATGGAGAGATTTTTTATCAGAGCAATGACCTTGATGGGAAATGCGCGAGACAAGTTCACTATTGACGAAAAGTTCCGTATTCATACGATAAATGAAAATACTGATGATAAGGAACGCGGAGATGTTCCAGGCTGGGTTTTGGTTGTCCTTATGACGACAGGTCTTGTGACTGCGATTTGGACGATTGCTGCGCCACGACTCAGCACCATCTTGCGTAATTCCCTTGATGCGATGAATGGAATTCGATGAATAAACCAAGGAACTTGAATCCCAACGGGGACTCGAGAGAAGAAGGCTCTATTGAAGCGGGATTAACACTGATTCCTACGACAGCATTCTTTCTGCTCGTTCTGCAGTTTGTGGTTGCGGGAAGTGTGAAAACTGTTGAGACCATGAATCTACAGAGTTGGCTCAATAGAACAGCGTTATATGCGATTGATGGAGAGATTCCAGCTCGAGTTCTTTCATCACCTTTGCCTGGAGGAGGAGAGCTCCTCATGGCAGATTCAAGTTCGAAAGTTCCGGCATTCGTGGCTACGGGGAGCGCGCTAGGTGGTGAAAGAGATCCAGAAGTTTCACTTCAAGCCGTAGCAATCCGCGAATGAGCGAGAAGGCCGGCTATGAGAATAGAGAATCAAAGCGGAGCGATAGAGAAGAGGGCTCGGCAGTTGTCGAGTTTGTTCTGATTGCCACACCACTATTTCTCCCTGCACTCCTCTTCTTCATGGCGATGCAGAACACAGCAATGCAGGAGATCAGAGTTCAAAATCTTGCGCGACAAACGGTGCGCGCCTTTGTTACTGCAGACTCGGTCACTCAAGGTCATCAACGTATCAAGTATGTCCTTGATCGTTACAGTGAAATTGAATCTAAGAATCAGAAAAGATATGGATTTACATACAACCTCAGCTGCGGAGGTGAAAGATGTCTGACGCCGGGATCAAGAGTAAAGATTGAGCTTTATAGAAGTTTTAGCGAGAGCTCAATTTCTGATGAGACAACTGCTGTCCATGCATGGAGTAGTTATTCAGTGTCAAATGACTCAGGCAACCTGCAGAGCAATGGCAGGGGTGGTAGAAAAGCGATTGCCGTCGCCACGGGCATAGTAGATAAATGGCGGGAATGAAAAACTCTCAACCCCATGGCGAAGAAGGCTCAATTACTCCTTTGATATCGATCTACTTTATCGTCGTCGTGATTGTGATTTTCATTGTTGCAAATGTTGCATCTGCCTATATCTCTCGACGCGAACTCATTAATCTGACTGAATCAGCCCTCGCTCAAGCCACTCACGAATTAGATGAGATGCGTTATTACTATCAAATCCCAACTCCAAACCATTTCGGCCCATCCAATGATCGGCGAGTTCCAATTGATTGCAGAGATGCTGCAATCTCCTTCACTAAAGAGATCGCTTCTAGCGCTGAATTTTCCGAGGAGAGTAACGAAATAGTTGTACTTGGCTTTGATTGCGATGGCAGAACACTGAGAGCGAGAGTAGAACGTGCTCTCCTCTTGCCCTTCTCTCTTCCCGTTCTCTCTATAAGCCACTTCACAAATGTCGTAGAGGTTGCGGTCACGTCGCGGTATCTCTAGTTGCACTTGATTGTCATTAGTCGCACTATCTGAAGTTGCTCTTGGCCACGATTAATCGCACTATCTGACGTTGCTGTTGGCCACGATTAATCGCACTATCCTTCACCTATGGCCGAACGCGATTTCAACCAAGAGGTAGCCGCGCTCAACGCCACCCTCTCCTCAATTGAGTCAGTATTAGATGTTCCTCGTCTCATGTCCCAGAAAGACGAACTTGAAGCAAAGGCTGGAGCTCCCGATCTTTGGAATGACCCAGAGAGTGCGCAGAAAGTAACGAGCGCCCTCTCGCGAGTACAGAGCATCATCAATAAGGTCACCAGCCTTCGATCGCGAATCTCAGACCTTCCAATCATGCTTGAACTGGCAACAGCTGAAGAGGATGCATCAGCAAAGATAGAAGTTGAGAAAGAACTCGAGGCCCTTTCTGTAGCAATTTCCGAACTAGAAGTTCAAACTTTACTTAGTGGTGAATATGATCATCGCGATGCATTAGTCACAATTCGTTCAGAGGCTGGTGGCGTTGATGCCGCTGATTGGGCCGAAATGGTTTCCCGTATGTATTTCCGATATTGCGAACGTCATGATTACAGCGTTAACGTTCTTGAAACTTCTTACGCTGAAGAAGCTGGTATCAAATCTACAACTTTCCGCGTTTCGGGATCATATGCATATGGAACATTATCGGTCGAACAGGGAACTCATCGGTTAGTTCGTATCTCTCCTTTTGATAGCCAGAATCGTCGCCATACATCATTTGCTGGTGTTGAAGTAGTGCCAGTTGTTGATCAAAGCGACCATATTGATATTGATGAGAAAGATATTCGCATTGATGTATATCGCTCTTCCGGTCCAGGGGGACAAGGAGTTAACACAACAGATTCGGCAGTTCGTATCACTCACATTCCAACAGGGATCGTTGTTTCGTGCCAGAATGAAAGATCTCAAATTCAGAATCGTGCGACTGCAATGGCGGTTCTACAATCCAAATTGCTTGAGAAAAGAAATCAGGAAGAGCGGGCAAAAATTGACGCACTGCGTGGGGATTCTGGCGGATCGTGGGGAAATCAGATTCGTTCGTATGTTCTTCATCCTTATCAAATGGTGAAGGATCATCGCACTGATTTTGAAATGGGTAACACCCAAGCTGTGCTTGATGGAGATCTCGACGGCTTTATCGCTGAAGGAATTCGTTGGAGGCGCGAGAAGAAGTAGCGCTATACGCCTCACACGAGGAATTTCTGCTCGTAGATTTATTTTGCGTGCTTTCTCACCCTTTTCACGCCTCGAGAGGGCGGGTTTCTCCTGAACTTTTGCCCCTTTGCTACCTAAAATCACACCCGTGATTCGCTTCGAGAACGTAACTAAGGTCTATGCAAAGACCGATCGACCTGCGTTAGATAACGTCAGTATCGATATCGAAAAAGGCGAATTTGTATTTCTTGTTGGACTCTCAGGCTCGGGTAAATCCACATTCCTCCGATTGGTCTTGCGAGAAGAGCGACCATCATCAGGAACTATTCATGTAGCTGGAAAAGACCTTGGCACGCTTTCGAATTGGAAAGTTCCCGAACTTCGCCGACAAGTTGGAACAGTCTTCCAAGATTTTCGTTTGTTGCCCAATAAAACAGTCGCTGAAAATGTTGCCTTCACACTTCACGTTCTTGGATTTTCGAAGAAAGAGATTGCTCGCGAAGTTCCAGAAGTACTTGAGCTCGTGGGTCTGGAAGATAAGGCCGATCGCAAGCCAGGCGAGCTTTCGGGTGGCGAGCAACAACGCGTTGCGATTGCTCGTGCGTACGTAAGTAACCCTGCAATTCTTATCGCTGATGAGCCAACTGGAAACCTCGACCCCGCAACTTCGGTCGGAATCATGAAACTTCTTGATCGAATCAATCGCGAGGGAACCACGGTTGTGATGGCAACCCATGATGCAGGAATTGTCGATCAGATGAGGAAGCGTGTGATTGAACTCGATAAGGGTCTAGTTATCCGCGATCAAGTTCGCGGCGTCTACGGATACACGGGGTAAGGATGAGAGCGCGATTTATATTAAGTGAAGTCGGTATTGGACTTCGCCGAAATCTCACAATGACCTTCGCCGTGGTGATCACGGTAGCAATATCACTCTCACTTTTGGGAATCGGTCTGCTCTCCAATTCGCAAGTTCGGGTTATGAAAGATTATTGGTACGACAAGATTGAAGTCTCGGTCTACCTATGTGGCGCACTCTCGGATTCACCTTCATGTTCGGGTGGCATGGTCACGCCTGCGCAACGCCTAGAGATTCAGAATGATCTTGAGGATTTGCCTGTTGTGGAGACTGTGTATTACGAATCTCAATCAGAAGCCTTTGATCGTTTTCAGGAGCGGTTTAAGGATTCTGCAATTTCGCAGAATGTGACTGCTGATCAACTCCCAGAATCATTCCGCGTAAAACTCAAAGACCCGACTCAATTTGCTGTTGTGCAAAGTGCGTTCTCTGGACGTCCAGGAGTTGACGTTGTTCAGGATCAGCGTTCAATATTGGAAAAATTCTTCCGGTTGCTCAACGTATTACGTGATGGCGCGCTTGCCATTGGGTTTGCCAGCGTTCTCACAGCTGCACTTCTCATCAGCAACACTCTTCGAATTGCTGCCTTCAATCGTCGCAGAGAAACAAATGTGATGAAACTTGTAGGCGCCAGCTCATTCTCAATTCAGCTCCCATTTATCCTGGAAGGCGTCTTCTCCGCCATACTCGGGTGGGGGTTCTCGGTGGGTCTTCTCTCTGGTTTGAAAATAGTTATTGATGATCGAATTGCGCCATTACTTACATTTACTAATTTCTTCACATGGAATGACGTTTGGGTCTCCTCGGCCTACTTGCTCGGGACCGGACTCATCGTCTCTGCACTCGCCTCGATACTCACTTTGCGTAAGTACCTCAAGGTTTAAATCGCGCGTATTTCTCAAGACGGAATAAGACTTCGCCTGCGCGCCGTTGAGGTATCTGTAGGTTTCACCCTATTCCGAGGCATTTGAGCGCGAACGATGGAGTCAGTTACCTTTATCCACTCATGAGGTTCGGTCACAACGGTCGAACAGATAGCCAACGAGGTTCCCCACGTGCCAGAAAAGACTCCGCGCAAACGGAAAATTGGCTCGGCCAGAAAGAGCGCTCCTCGGAAAAAATCGAGCGACAAATCGGTCGCTGACTTCTCGTTTGAAAAAGATATAAGGACTAACTCCAAATCAGTCTCTAATGCACCAATCTCTAATGCACCAATCTCTAACGCACCAGTCTCTACATCGCCGATATCGAATACCAACACTTCGAACGAAACTTCACGAAACCCAGATTTACTCCGTCGCATCGTTATTGTGGCAATTTCGGGCTCTCTACTCTTCGGCGCAGGGGTTCAGATCGGAAGCCAGAGAGGTAACTCTACCGTTGATCAAGCAATCGAGACGATCATCGATTCTGGAGCGAAGGATTTAGATCGAGCGGTTCTCGAACGCGCTGCCATCGAAGGCGCGCTGAAAGCCTCTGGCGATGAATGGGCTAACTATTTCCCTAAGAGCGCTCTCGACGTTCTTGAAGAACAGAGTTCGAATGTCTTCACGGGAGTAGGAATTTGGCTGAACAAAACTCGTGGTGGACAAATTCAAATCTCCTCGATTCAGGAAAATTCTCCTGCGGCAACATCAGGGCTGAGCGTGGGGGATCAAATCCTGGAAGTAAATGGAACCGATGTGCGCGGCGCATCATTAACCTCGGTCATCGCCATTATTCGTGGTGACATCGGAAAGAGAATTGAGCTTCTCGTTTCACGTAATGAGAAGAGAATTTTGGCTTCACTTTCCACTGAAAAAGTTGCGTTGAGTACAGTCGAAGCAAGTCAAGTTGGCACCAACGTCGCACTTGTACAAGTTGCATCTTTTAGCAGAGGCACCGCTGATGAAGTGCAGAAATCTCTCTCACAACTTAAATATAGTTCTGGAATTATCTTGGATTTGCGCAACAATCCGGGCGGATTACTCGAAGAAGCGCTCCGAGTATCACAGCTCTTTATTGGCAATGGCGTGATTGTTTCTTATCAAGTTAATGGTGCGGAAAAGCTCTTCAAAGCTGTTAACCCTAATCCCGTCTCGGTCCCGGTTGTTGTGATGATCAACAGGAATACTGCAAGCTCTGCAGAGATTGTTGCTAGTGCATTTCAGGATCGAAATCGGGGGGTAATCATCGGCGAACGAAGTTATGGAAAAGGTTCTGTACAAGAGTTCGTGACACTTGAAGATGGCTCTAAATTGGAGCTGACGGTGGCACGTTATGTGACTCCATCGGGCAAGATCATTGATGAAGTTGGCGTGAGTCCAGACCTTGAAGTTTCATCGCGGGAAATCAATATCAAGGCGCTGCAGATTCTTGGTGGACTTGCTTCATTGAGTACCAAGAAATAGCAGTTAACGCAGCTTAAGGGCATTGCCCGATACCCTTTACTCATGGTCAAGGAGTTAGGTAAGAAACTTATCGCCCAGAATAAGAAGGGGCGACATGACTACTTCATTGACGAGGTATTTGAAGCAGGACTAGTACTAATGGGCACGGAAGTGAAGTCGCTTCGTGCTGGGCGCGCGACGTTAACTGATGGATATGCCGTTGTCGAAGATGGCGAGTTATGGTTGAGCGGCGTTCATATCCCTGAATACAACGAAGGTTCATGGACTAATCATGAACCGCGAAGAAAGAGAAAGCTACTCATGAGCAAGCGGGAGATTTCAAAGTTGATTGGAACCCTTAAAGAAGGTGGCATGACTTTGATCCCATTGTCTCTCTATTTCAAGGATGGAAAAGCAAAAGTAGAAATGGGCTTGGCTCGCGGAAAGAAAGCACACGATAAGCGCGCAACGCTGATGGAAAAACAAGCGAGCCGTGAAGTCGACCGCGAGTTAGCGCGCCGCACTTCGGGAAAGAGCGGAAGAAGCCCTAGCAAATTTGAGGATTAAGGTAAAACCGCAACTAAATTGAGTATCCGTGAAAACCGCAAAAGATTAGAAAATTGAGGTAAATCCTCAACAAAAATGAGGATGTGAAGCCCTCGATGAACCTTTGCGTAGATGCATTCAAGCGGGGAATAACCGCATTTCTTCTGCTGTTACTTCTGACGTACAATTCAC
>RFMK01000077.1 GCA_009927705.1 Actinomycetota bacterium
AAGAAGGCGATATCGCTGCCGATTACTTGGAAGGACTTTTGGATATAGCGGACCTTGATGGCGATATCGAAATTGGCGTCGAGAACGATCGCGCTTCACTCGTAATTGAGGGCGGCGACCTTGGCCACCTTGTTGGCCGCGATGGCGAAGTCTTGGATGCGATCCAAGAGCTCACTCGCCTCGCTGTTCAAACCTCGACCGGGGAACGTTCACGCCTCATGCTCGATATTGATGGCTACCGCCAGGAGAAAAAGAGCGCTTTGGCGAAGTTAGCCGAAGAGACCGCAGATGAGGTTAAATCAAGCGGCAAGCCGATCAAGCTCGCCCCTATGAACGCCTTTGAGCGGAAGATCGTCCATGACACCATCCAAAAAATCGGTCTCACTAGCGAATCTGAGGGAGAAGATCCCGATCGCTGTGTTGTGGTGATGCCAGCCTGACCGTTTCACGTGAAACGAGCGCCGCGCTCTACTTCCCAGAGAAGCAGCGCGAGGCGCTGGCCTTTGCCGACCTCCTCGCCACAACTGCCATCGAACGCGGTCTTATTGGCCCCAAAGAAGGGGTGCGGATCTGGGATCGCCATATTGAAAACTGCATCCCCCTCACAACTCTTCTCCCTGAAGAGGGAGCGAGCGTTGCAGATATTGGCTCGGGAGCAGGCCTTCCTGGAATTGTTATCGCGCTAGCCCGCCCCAAACTTCGGGTTACCCTAGTTGAACCCCTCCAACGCAGAGTTGAGTTCCTCCATGAGGTCATTGATTCCCTAAGGCTTACCAATATTGACATTATCCGCGCCAAATCCGAGTCGATTAAAGGGGCCCATACCTATGTTGTGGCTCGTGCGGTAGCCCCACTTCCTCGGTTGATGGATACAACCTGGCACCTTGTAAAGCCCGGAGGTTCCCTCCTTGCGATCAAAGGGGCCTCAGTTGAGCATGAAATTGCCGGATTAACCCTTCCCAGAGGCGCAACTCTGCAGCTCAAAGAAATAAATCTTGATGACTTGCCGCCTGCACGCGTGGTTGCTATCAGTAAGGCTGGTTAACTATCCCGCGTGAGTGATTCACGTGAAACAAATTCAACACCCCGCCGCATCGTCGGCACCAAGCGTTTCCGTGAGGCGATGCCTAAACCCATTTCGACCCGAATCTTCACTGTCGCAAACCAGAAGGGTGGGGTAGGCAAGACCACCTCAGCTGTCAATATCGGGGCAGCCCTAGCTATGGGGGGCCTTCGCACCCTCATCATCGACCTCGACCCCCAGGGCAATGCCAGCACCGCTTTTGGAATCTCGCGCGATGAAGTCAATGGAATGTATGAAGTCATCACAAAAGATCTACCAATCTCTGATGCCGCACTTAAAGTTCCTGGCTATCCGCATTTAGAAATAATTCCTGCAACACAATCTCTTGCAAACGCTGAAGTCGAATTAGTTCCTATGGTTGCGCGCGAATTACGATTGAAAAAAGCGTTAACAAACTATCTCAACGATACTGCACAACGTGGCGAACGTTTCGATTATGTAATTATTGATTGTCCACCAAGTTTAGGTTTACTTACCGTCAATGCACTTGTTGCTGCAGATGAATTACTTATTCCAATTCAATGCGAATATTATT
This sequence comes from Actinomycetota bacterium, assembly GCA_009927705.1. Classification (GTDB taxonomy): domain Bacteria; phylum Actinomycetota; class Actinomycetes; order Nanopelagicales; family Nanopelagicaceae; genus MAG-120802. Next base: position 1,620 of record RFMK01000077.1, read on the forward strand.
CTTTAGAAGGTCTCACACTTTTACTTCATACTGTTTCTTTGATTCAAGAACATCTCAATCAAAATATTAAGCTCTCCACGATTGTCTTAACAATGTTCGATGGTCGCACACGTCTTGCAAATGATGTTGCAGATGAAGTTCGCAAACATTACCCAGAACAACTTATTGATATTCCAATCCCACGCGCTGTTCGAGTATCAGAAGCGCCGTCATACGGACAAACTGTTATGACGTATGACCCTGCATCTAATGGCGCAGAAGCCTACGCACTTGTTGCGCGCGAGATTGCACGTCGAGGTGCTCCAAGCATTACCTCAATCTCTGAAGTCAGTGTCGGTTAATGAGTACAAAAAAAGGTGGATTGGGAAGAAATCTTGATGCACTTATTCCAACCCCAATCAAACTTTCCGGCACCTCTGTACCAATCGCAGATCGCGGTGAAGTTCCACTCTCATCCATCACACCAAACCCAAAACAACCACGAACAATCTTTGATAGCGATGCACTTAATGAGTTAGCTGCTTCAATAAAAGAAATAGGAATTCTTCAACCGCCAGTCGTCCGCAAAATCGGCGAAAACAAATACGAATTAATCATGGGAGAGCGCCGATACCGCGCGGCAAAACTAGCGGGATTGGCCACCATTCCCGTCATCATCCGCGAAACTAATGACAACGAACTACTTCGCGAAGCTCTCGTCGAAAATATTCATCGCAGCAATCTCAATTCACTCGAAGAAGCTGCTGCCTATAACCAGATGCTCACTGATTTTGGTTTCACTCATGATGAACTAGCAAGCAAACTCGGTAAGTCTCGCCCCGTCATCACCAACACTTTGCGCCTCCTTAATCTCCCGCCCTCAGTACAGAAACGCCTGGCGGCCGGAACGTTGAGTGCTGGTCATGCCCGTGCACTTCTTGGATTGGCAAATCCTGATGAGATGGAACGTCTGGCAAATAAAATCATCAATGAAGGTTTAAGCGTACGCGCCACTGAAGAACTTATTGCTCTCGGTAGCGCTGGCACAAAAGTCTCGACCAAGAAAACAAAACCACGGAGCGCTGGTAAATACCAAGAAATTGTCGAGAAACTGGAAGACGCTTTAGATACTCGTGTTTATATCCAATCCGGCAAAAGCGGCGGAAAGATTGTGATCGAGTATGCCGATGGACAAGATCTCCAACGAATCGTCGGAGTGATTAGTTAATCTGCGGTAATCCGCGACGTTCCATTTCTTGTTCCACGACTTTACCGAGCGCAGCAATGCCTTGGCGGATGCGATCGGGGGTTGGGTAGCAATATGAAAGTCGCATCGACCAACTTCCAAAACCATCTGCATAGAACGCGGTTCCAGGGACATACGCAACCTTGGCCACAATCGCACGCGGCATCATCGCTTTAGTATCGATTTCTGGTGGCAAAGTAACCCAGACATAGAAACCACC
>RFMK01000131.1 GCA_009927705.1 Actinomycetota bacterium
CGATCTATTCGAAGCACACGGAGTCCCTGTTCTTGCCGGAGCGGTTGCCACAACACCACAACAAGCTCAAGAAGCTGCCGAGCGCATTGGTGGCAAAGTCGTCGTCAAAGCTCAAGTAAAGATTGGTGGCCGTGGAAAAGCTGGCGGAGTAAAGCTCGCAGAAAATCCAGCTGATGCATTTAAAAAGGCAAAAGCGATTCTTGGCATGGATATTAAGGGCCACACCGTTCATAAAGTAATGATTGCCGCCGCAGCTCCTATTGAGAGCGAGTACTACTTAGCTATTCTGCTCGATCGCGCTGCGCGTTCATTCCTTGTCATGGCTTCGGTTTCCGGCGGAATGGATATTGAAGAAGTAGCTCATAAGACGCCAGAAAAATTGGCGAAAGTCCATATTGATCCCAATGATGGAATCTCAATCGACAAAGCAATCGAGATTGTTCGTAAAGGTGGCTTTCCTACCGAGGTAGAAAAAGCAGTCGCCGAAGTTCTTGTCACACTCTGGAAAACCTTCCAATCCTCAGATGCAACACTGGTAGAGGTAAATCCACTAGTGAAAACCGCCGATGGGCGAATTATTGCTCTTGATGGAAAAGTCACTCTTGATGACAACGCTGCTTTCCGTCATCCAGATCATGAATCTTTAGTTGATCATGCCGCCACTAATCCTTTGGAAGCTCTGGCGAAAGAAAAGGATCTCAATTACGTCAAACTTGATGGCGAAGTTGGTGTGATTGGAAATGGCGCGGGACTTGTCATGAGCACTCTCGATGTTGTTGCGTACGCAGGAGAGAAGTTTGGGGGAGTAAAACCGGCTAACTTCCTTGATATTGGTGGCGGCGCATCTGCCCAAGTTATGGCCGATGGACTCTCCATTATTCTCGGTGATCCTGCCGTGAAGTCAGTCTTCGTTAATGTCTTTGGTGGCATCACTGCATGCGATGCAGTCGCTAATGGAATTGTTCAAGCGCTTGCGATGTTAGGTGGTAAGGCTACGAAGCCAATCGTTGTACGTCTTGATGGAAATAACGTCAATGAAGGTCGACGAATCTTGAACGAAGCAAATCACCCGCTGGTCCAACAACTCGACACTATGGATGGAGCAGCTGCCCGCGCTGCAGAACTGGCGGCGAAGTAGCCATGGCGATTTTCCTCAACGACAAAACAAAAGTCATCGTCCAAGGCATGACTGGTTCTGAAGGAACGAAGCACACGCGTCGCATGATCGCTAGCGGCACAAAGATTGTCGGTGGCGTAACACCAGGTAAGGGTGGCCACGTCGTCGAGATCGAAGGAAAGTCGTTACCAGTTTTCAACACCGTCGCAGAAGCAGTTGCTGCCACAGAAGCAAACGCATCAGTTATTTTCGTCCCGCCAAGGTTTGCAAAGAGCGCAGTGGTAGATGCGATTGATGCACACGTTCCACTTATCGTTGTGATTACCGAAGGTATTCCGGTACATGACACCGCTAGCTTCTTTGCTTATGCCCAGAAGATTGGCAAATCTCGAATTATCGGACCTAACTGTCCGGGACTTATAAGCCCAGGTAAATCAAACATTGGCATCACTCCGGCCGACATCACAGGCCCAGGAAAAATTGGCTTGGTTTCGAAGTCAGGAACTCTGACCTACCAGATGATGTACGAACTCCGCGACATTGGTTTCACAACTGCGGTTGGAATTGGTGGCGATCCCGTTATTGGCACAACCCACATCGACTGCTTGAAAGCATTTCAGGAAGATCCAGAAACTGAAGCGATTGTCATGATTGGTGAAATCGGTGGCGATGCTGAAGAGCGTGCTGCAGCATTCATTAAAGAACATGTCACTAAACCTGTGGTCGGATACGTCGCGGGATTCACCGCTCCAGAAGGCAAAACGATGGGACATGCAGGAGCAATCGTCTCGGGTTCCTCCGGTACTGCAGAAGCGAAGAAAGTGGCGCTGGAAGCAGCCGGTGTTCGCGTTGGTAAGACTCCAAGTGAGACCGCACAACTTCTTCGTGCCATCCTCAAAGGCTAAAGAGAGATCATGTCCGCTTTACTGCTTGTGAGTTTCAAACAAGCAGTTCGAAGCACAACGTTGATTCTTTTACCGATCTCTTTCATCTCCTTGGTTGCGTGGGCAACAGCCGGAAGTTCAACCGGCAATACTGCCGATCCTCTACGAGCTGCAATCTGGTTTTTTCTCGTGGCTCATCATGTGCCGCTCAATCTCTCGTTTTCAAATGAAACAATCTCTGGCGCTCTTACTTTCTTTCCCATTGGGGCGCTACTCATCCCTTTTCTGGCAATTAGAAGCGGTATCAAGCGTCTATCGGAAGAGCGCGATGTCTCAACTCTGCGCAATAAGCGCTCTCTCGTGTTATCGCTCGCTCTAACCTACGCATTTTTCGGAACGTTACTTTCATTTTTCGCAACCGGTTCTACGGTTGGAGCGCCGTTCTATCTGGTCTTTCCGATTCTCTTTCTCGTTGCATCGGTCTCAGGATTTATCGCGAGCAATCTACTTCCCGATCATCAGTTGCTCTTCCCTTGGCAACGCGGGTTGAAAGTTGCGTGGATAGCAATGATTGCCATGGTTGGTTTCGGTGCACTTATTTTTGCGGCTTCGCTTGCTTTTCACTTCACGACAGTTTTACAGCTCACACAAGTCATAGAACCAGGAATATTTGGTGGATTGGCATTCCTGGCAATACAAATCCTCTATCTTCCTAATTTCGCAGTTGCCGCGTTGAGTTATGTGGCTGGAAGTGGCGTTGTGATTGGTTCTGGTTCGTGGCTTAATCCATTCGTTCATCGCATTGACGAGATTCCAGCAATTCCACTTTTGGGCGGTCTGCCGATTCACCCACATCCATATTTGGCAATACTGATCGTTGCGCTGATGAGCCTTGGCGCCTTTATCGCCATGTATGGTTCAAAGAAATATTCGGATCCTACAGAGCTCAAGAGATTCCTGATCTCAACGATTGGTTTTGTGACTGCATTGACACTAATCTTCGCTCGCGCTTCTAGTGGCGAGTTACTGTCTTCGAATCTTTCCTCTGTTGGACCCCAATGGTGGTTGATGCCGATTCTTATTGGATGTGAATTAGGAGTAGGAGCTGCGCTCTTTATTTTTCTTCCGATTGTGATTACAAAGATTAAGGAGTCGCGTAATGTCGCAGCGCAGGATTCGTAGGGCGCTGATCTCCGTCTCAGATCGGACTGGATTACTGGAGTTAACCAACGCCTTAATTAGTGAAGGCGTTGAGATTATCGCTAGCGATGGCACGGCCAATTACCTCAACAGCAATTCTTTCTCCGTCCAAACAGTAAGTGAGATCACTGGCGCGCCAGAACTCTTAGGTGGAAAAGTGAAGACTCTTCACCCCATCATTCACGCAGCAATCTTGGCTGACCAAGAGAACCCAGAAGAATTACGCGAATTACTCTCGCTTTCGCCAATAGATGCGGTCATCGTTAATCTCTATCCAGCTCCGGGGTTCGACATTGGCGGCCCAGCGCTCATTCGAGCGGCAGCAAAGAACGCCCAATTCGTTTCGATACTCACGCATCCGCGGCAATATCGCGCTCTTATTGAGGCTTTACCCGGCGGCACGTCACTCGAGCAACGGAATCAGTGGGCGCACGAAGCGCTGGTGTTAACAGCTGAATATGACTTAAATCTTGCGGCGCAACGCGGCAAAACTCTTCGCTATGGCGAGAACCCACAACAAAGCGCAACGTTGCTCACGCGATGTGCAGGTGTTGGCGTTGCTGGTGCACGCCTCATTCACGGCAAAGAAATGTCCTTCAATAACTATCAAGATGTTGATGCCGCATGGTTAATCGCAAAAGACCATCCTCATTCAGCGGTAATCATCAAGCATGGAATTCCGACCGGAGTTGCGCTAGCGGATTCCGCACTTGCTGCGTACAAGGCGGCGCTGAAATCTGATCCCATATCTGCTTTCGGCGGGGTTATTGCTATTAATCACGACGTTGATGAGGAGTGCGCTGCTGCAATAATTGAGAATTTCACCGAAGTTGTTGTGGCGACATCTTTTACGCAGCAAGCTCTTGAAGTCTTTGCAAGTAAACCTAATCTTCGAATCTTGTTGATCTCGAATGATTCGGCCCAATCCCACAACCTCACTTCAATTAGTGGCGGGTTTCTTCTTCAAACGTCAGATTCAATCGAAACCTCAGCTGATGAGCCAAAGAATTGGACGTTAGTTGCTGGATCACACGTTTCGGCGGAGATGTTTGCTGATCTGCATTTTGCCTGGAAAGTTGTGGCACGAACGCGAAGTAACGCAATTGTTATTGCAAATAACGGTGCGACGATCGGAATTGGCGCTGGAAATGTAAATCGAGTCGATGCGGCTCGCGCTGCCGTCAAGAACGCATTAATGAACTTTCCTGAACGCGTTCAAGGAAGTGTTGCGGCAAGTGATGCCTTTTTCCCATTTCCAGATGCACTTTCAATATTGATAGATGGTGGAATTAGGGCAGTAGTCCAACCCGGCGGAAGTATCAGAGATGAATCGGTTATCAGCGCGGCGAAGAACGCGGGAATATCGCTATATCTGACGGGTATCCGTCATTTTTCCCATTAAGCGCGCTTACGATTTAGACTACGCATCATGTCGGCGCTCATATTGGATGGAAAGAAGTGCGCCACCACCATCAAATCAGAACTCAAAGTACGAGTTGCAGCGCTATCAAAGCAACCTGGGCTCGGCACTATATTGGTCGGAGATGATCCCGGCTCGCATGCATATGTCGCCGGTAAACATCGAGACTGCGCCGAGATTGGCATCAATTCGATCCGAATCGATCTTCCCGATACAGCATCGCAGAAAGATCTTCTCACTGCAATCGCCGAACTGAACTCTGCTCCTGAATGCACGGGGTACATAGTCCAACTTCCGCTTCCCTCACAGATTGATGCGAACACCGTATTAGAAGCAATCGATCCAGATAAAGATGCGGACGGATTACATCCCAGCAATCTTGGAAAATTAGTTCTAGGTCAGACTGCTCCAAGACCATGCACTCCTCGCGCCATAGTGGAATTACTGGAGCGAAATAACATTTCATTGGACGGCAAGGATGTCACCATTATCGGTCGCGGAGTAACAGTTGGTCGTCCGTTGTCGCTACTACTTTCACACCGTGATGTGAATGCAACTGTGACCGTTGTTCATACGGGAACCAAAGATCTTTCATTCCATACCAAGCGCGCAGATATCGTGATTGCAGCGCTCGGAAAAGCACACTTCCTTCGAGCTGCGATGATCAAGCCTGGCGCTGTTGTAGTAGATGTAGGAATTACCCGAACAAAGGATGGACTGCAAGGTGATCTGCATCCAGATATAGCCGAAGTTGCGTCTGCCTATTCGCCAATGCCTGGCGGAGTCGGTCCGATGACAAGGGCGATGTTGCTTCACAACCTCGTCGAACTTGCCGAGCGATGATGCTCAAACGAGTTTCGTATCTTCTTGCCCTGTCCGGTATAGCGCTTGGGGCGCTCGTGACCGTTCGATATGGAGCGATTGTGATTGCGCTGGCTATGGCTCTTTTCATTGCGCCAGATTTCAAAGGGATGCGCATGATTGAGCGGGTGGTACCCGTTGCGTTGATTGTGTCCTTGATAACAATCGCATTGGCGCTGCCCCGACGCTAGAAGGTAGGTTTCGCGCCATGAGTAGATCTGGAAAAGTTACCGTTGTCGGCGCGGGCTTCTATGGCTCAACCACTGCGCTCCGTCTCGCGGAATATGACATCTTTGAAACCGTAGTTCTCACCGATATCGTCGAAGGAAAACCTGAAGGTCTCGCTCTCGATATCAATCAGTCACGATCCATCGAAGGCTTTGAGACTAAAGTCGTTGGCGCAACTACGACTGCAGATGGCAAGGGATATGAAGCCACGGCAAATTCAGATGTGGTTGTGATCACCGCCGGTTTGCCACGCAAGCCTGGAATGAGCCGCATGGATTTAATTGGCGTCAATGCTGGCATCGTCCGCGGTGTTGCGGAAAATATTGCAAAGCATTCACCGAACGCAGTTCTGATTGTTGTGTCTAATCCGCTCGATGAAATGACAGCTCTCGCTCAGATCGCATCAAAGTTCCCACATCAACGCGTTATGGGCCAAGCTGGAATGCTCGACACTGCGCGATTCACACATTTCGTCGCAGAAAAACTCAATGTTCTTGTGGCCTCGGTCAAAACTTTAACCCTTGGCAGCCATGGCGACACTATGGTTCCAGTTCCAAGTCGATGCACCGTTGATGGAAAGCCACTCTCGGAAAAACTCAGCGCTAGTGAGATTGAAGAGTTAGTGACGAGAACACGTAATGGTGGCGCCGAAGTTGTCGCACTATTGAAAACTGGCTCTGCGTACTACGCGCCTTCGGCTGCTGCCGCACGTATGGCGCGCGCAGTCATCAAGGACACCGGAGAAGTAATGCCGGTCTGTGCTTGGGTTGATGGCGAATACGGAATCTCCGGCGTTTATCTCGGCGTTGAAGCAGAGATCGGTCGCACTGGAATCAAGAAAGTCGTTGAAGGCAATCTCACCGCTTCTGAATTAACAGAGTTGAAAGTTGCTGCTGAAGCAGTGCGCTCAAAGCAAGCAGATGTGAAGGATCTATAAATAAGTTCGAACCCGAAAGGTAGATAGATGAGCAAGATCAAAGTACAAGGAACGGTTGTCGAACTCGACGGCGATGAAATGACCCGCATCATCTGGGATTTCATCAAGAAGCAGTTGATCCTTCCTTATCTCGATATCAACCTTGAGTACTACGACCTCGGGATTCAGCATCGTGATGCCACTGATGATCAAGTGACTATCGATAGCGCTCATGCCATTCAGAAACATGGTGTCGGCGTTAAGTGTGCGACCATCACTCCAGATGAAGCCCGCGTTAAAGAATTTAACCTCAAGCAGATGTGGAAGTCTCCTAACGGAACCATCCGCAACATCTTGGGTGGCGTAATCTTCCGAGAGCCAATCATCATCAAAAACGTACCGCGGTTAGTTCCTCACTGGAGCAAACCGATTGTCATCGGCCGTCATGCTTTTGGTGACCAATACCGTGCCACCGATTTCAAAGTTCCGGGCGCTGGAAAGTTGACCGTGACTTTCACTCCTGCTGATGGCTCTAAGCCAATGGAATTCAATGTCTTTGATTTCAAATCTTCAGGCGTTGCGATGGCGATGTACAACCTCGATGATTCCATCCGCGATTTTGCTCGCGCTTCCTTTAACTATGGAATCGCACGCAAGTATCCGGTTTACCTCTCCACCAAGAACACGATTTTGAAGGCTTACGATGGACGCTTCAAAGATATCTTTGCTGAAGTATTTGAGAAAGAGTTCAAAGCTGAGTTCGACAAACTTGGTTTGGAATATGACCATCGCTTGATTGATGACATGGTTGCGACTTCTCTCCGTTGGGAAGGCGGATACATCTGGGCATGTAAGAACTATGACGGCGATGTTCAATCAGACACCGTCGCTCAGGGTTATGGCTCACTTGGATTGATGACTTCTGTCTTGATGTCTCCAGATGGACGTACTGTTGAAGCAGAAGCTGCGCACGGAACAGTCACTCGTCACTATCGCGATCACCAAGCCGGTAAGGCAACATCCACAAATCCAATCGCCTCAATCTTTGCGTGGACGCAAGGTCTGCAACATCGCGCAAAACTCGATAACACTCCCGAAGTTGCGAAGTTTGCAAGCGCTCTTGAGCGGATCTGTATCGAGACCGTTGAAAGCGGCAAGATGACGAAAGATCTTGCACTTCTCATCAGCAACGATGCTCCATGGCTCAATACCCAAGAGTTCCTTGCCGCAATCGATGAGAACCTACAGAAAGCGATGAAGAACTAGTTCTTTAGCGCTTCATGATCCGCAAACCAATCAAGCGCCTCTGGATTGGCTAGAGCGTGACGATTGCGAACTTCGCGGCCGTTTATTACATCTGCGACCGCGAGTTCAACGAGCTTGTTCGATTTAGTTCGGGGAAATTGTGGAGCGGCGATTATCTTGTCTGGAACGTGTCTAGGGCTGGCTTGAACACGAAGCGCTGTTTTGATTCGTTTTTCTAGATCCTCATCTAAAGAAGCCGATTTGTCGAGTACAAGAAAGAGTAATATGCGCGAATCACCATCCCAATCTTGCGCAACCGCGAGTGCTTCTTGCACCTCAGAAAATTTCTCAACTACACGATAGATTTCCGCCGTTCCAATTCGCACTCCGCGCGAATTCAAAGTGGCATCACTTCTGCCGTAAATGACAAAGCCACCAGTCTCGCTCTTTGAAACAAAATCGCCATGAGTCCAAACGCCAGGAAATCCTTCGAAATAGGAAGCTCGATACTTTTCATTCGAGTCATCGCCCCAGAACCCAAGTGGTTTTGAAGGAAAGGGGACTGTGCAAACCAATTCACCTTTTACGTGTGATGAGGCCGAATTGCCATAAGCATCAAAGACGTCAACTGCCATCCCTAGACATGGACCTTGTAATTCGCCTCGATGCACCGGCAGAGTTGGAATTGAAGCAAGGAAGCAACCGCAGATATCAGTGCCTCCAGAGAGTGAAGCTAGATGCACATCGCCCTTGACTTCGTTGTAGATGAAATCAAAACTTTCAGGTGCTAAAACAGAACCGGTGGAGCCAATCATCCGAAGGTGTGAAAGATTCCTGGCCTCTTGAGGTCTAACTCCTGATTTTCTTAAACTATCAAAGTACTTAGCTGAAGCTCCAAGGAATTCAATTCGCTCTAAATCGGCAATCTCAAAAAGCCGGTCCATAATTGGGTAAGCGGGACTTCCGTCGTATAGAACTATCGTTGCTCCGACAAGAAGATTGATTACGAGCCAATTCCACATCATCCATCCGCATGTTGTGTAGAACAGAACCTTCTCACCTGGCTTAATAGCAAATTGATAAAGAATCTCCTCTCCAGCCTTGATGAGGACTCCAGCGCCAGAGTGAACAATACATTTTGGTTTTCCAGTAGTGCCAGAAGAAAAAAGAATAAAGCCAGGATGATTAAAAGGTAGTTGAGTAAAAAATAAGTCCGAGTTATTGAAGGGCGATATAAATTCTTCAAATGCACTAGTAGTGATGACTCTTTGAACGGTAGGTAACAATTCCTTGATCTCGATCACACGTTCTTTAAGATTGAAGTGCTTTCCACCGTATTCATAGTCAAGTGAGACGAGAATCAACTTAGGTTCAATTTGACCAAATCGTTCTTGGACTGCCGCTGGGGCAAAATCAGGTGAGGCAGTAGAAACAATGGCTCCAATAGAGAGCGCTGCCAAGCTCCAAATCACCGTCTCGCTTACATTTGGCGTCCAAGCTGCAATTCGATCGCCAATTGAGACACCTTCATTCTTCATAGCTGCCGCCGTTGCAGCTACTTTCTCACGCAATTCTTTCCAAGTGATTTCTTGCCGTACTCCAGATTCCAAAATCGAAATTATTGCAATCTCATGGTCTGCACCGCGCATCAAGAGATTCTCGGCAATATTGAGGCGCGCTTCTGGGAAAAAAGAGGCGGATATAAAGTCATCTCCTGGTATGAAGAACGTGTTGCCTTTGTCTCCGATTATCTTTAAGTCATCCCAGACTTGACTCCAAAAATCATTTGGATGCTTAATAGACCAATCATGTGTTTGCCAATAGGACTCAAAACCATTTCGCTCTTGTAATTTCTCTAGAGCTGACTCTCCAGATCGGCGTGGCGTCCAGAGGGGACGGTTATCAGCTGGATCTTTCACAGAGAATTCTGAACTCTATTTACTGCTTGAGTATTTCTTACTAATTGATCGGAGACGAAGTTTGTAATAGGCGCCAGAAAGTCCACCAGGAGCAAACATCACAACAAGAATAAATACAATGCCAAGGAGAAACGCTGGCTCCGATAAAGGACCGCTTACGTATTTTGGCAGCCCTGCAAATAGACCGTTTTGAGTTAAATCCTGCATGCGAGTTGTGAGGAAGGAATATGCGATGCCTCCTACAACCGCGCCCCAACGAGTAACAGCGCCACCGAGAATCACCATGAGAAGAAGAGCAATCGTGATGTTTGATTCAGCGAATCTCGGTGCAGCCGATCCAGCTAGAAGGAGCATCATGGAGCCGAGTAGCCCTGCTAAAGCGCCAGCAATGACAAAGGAAAGTAACTTGAAATTCCTTGTGTTGAGACCTAAAACTTGAACTCGCATTTCATTGTCACGCAGCGCTGCGAAAACTCGACCAGCGGAGCTTTCTGTAACCCACCAAATGATGAGATAAGTCAGGATGAGGCAGATAAGCGCACTCCAATACAAGTATTTTGTGTTGACAACACCTACCCAGATTTGAGGGATCAGTTCGGCATTGAGAGCGATTCCGTTCTCGCCACCAGTTAATCCAAAGAAATTGCGATTAACAATGACATGTCCAGCCTCTCCGAAAGCCAGAGTTACCATTGCAAAGGTAATTCCTGTAGTCCTCAAAGATGCCGCTCCTACAAGGAAAGCCAGGAGCGAGGTAAGAAGAATTGAAGCAATAATCGCGATCCACCAAACAAAAACTGAGTGGTTGATGAAAATACAAGTCAAATAGAGACCCGATGCAAAGAAGAGGGCATGCCCAAAGGAGAGTAGACCGGTGAAACCAAAGAGCAAGTCATAAGTGAGGGCAAGAGCACCAAATACAAATGCCACTGCAAGAGTTTGTTGTAAGCCAGGTTTTGACAGCGGGTTTGTTCCTAGAATTGGCGCTGCAAATAAGGCAGCAACAATCACAATCAAGAAGTAACGAGAGTATTTCCAGCGAAGAGTCATGAAATCCGCTTTCCAAAGAGACCTTGTGGCCTAACAAGTAGTACACCTGCTAGAAGAAGTGCGATCACAAAATCGCCAAGGCCCGTTACATAATAATTCGCAAACTGTTTGATTACGCCAATCAACATGGCCGCAACGAAAGATCCAGTGACCGATCCCATGCCTCCAATGACCACGACAACAAATCCGTAAATCAGATAAGTACCGGCAATAAGTGGTGAGACTCCGCTTGAATAAACAGAGACCAATACACCGCCAATGCCTGCGGCAAAGCCACCTAAGAAGAAGACAGTACTGAAAGCTCGTCGTACATTGATTCCTAGGGCATTGACCATATTTCTATTCTCGACACCAGCTCTGATTATCAAGCCGATTCGGGTGAACCTCAACAGTGCCCAATTTCCGATGAGCAAACCCACAGCAGTAGCAATATAGATGATTCTGTCGGCAGGAATTATCGCGCCGAAGAAATTAATACCAGTGAGAAACCACAACGGAGTTGGGAAGAGGCGGAGGTCATTACCAAACCAACCGCCAAGAACGGCGCCCACCACGAGAGCCACACCTACAGTCACGAGAACTTGGTCGATATGTCTATCGTAAAGACGGGTAATTAATAGCTGCTCCATAAGTAGAGCAAAAAACCCTGCCGCTAAGCCACCGACAATCATGGCAAGAATAAAGTTTGGAATCGTCGCTTCTTTCATAATCGAAGTTGCAAACCACAAACCTACAAAAGCTCCGATCGAGAGAAATGCTCCATGCGCAAAATTCAAAACTCCCATTAAGCCGTAAATAAGTGTCAATCCCGATGCAACGAGAAAATAAAGAGCGCCAAGTCCAATTCCGGTAATGGTCATTAGTAGGAAAGTACTCATGAATGTTTTCCTCTATTACTTACTCCAAGCACGGATTGGACCCAGACTGAATCACTTAGTTTCTCTGGAGCACCTTCAAAAATAATCTTGCCTTGATCCATGACCACAATCTTCTGGGCAATTCGCTTAACCAGCGCAAGATTCTGTTCAACAAGAATCATAGTTTCTCGCTTGGCAACTTCTGCAAGTGCATCTGCCACTTCGGTGACTAACTTGGGGGCGAGACCTTTTGTGGGCTCGTCAACGAGAAGGATTTGGTTGTCATTGAGGAGTGCTCGAGAAAGAGAGAGCATTTGTTGCTGGCCGCCTGAAAGCGTCCCCGCCCTTTGTTCTTGACGCGTGGATAAGTCTGGAAAAATTTCGAATACTCGGCTCATTTTCTCGGATGAGATTTTTGAGCGTGAAGCTAGAGATAAATTTTCTTTCACGGAAAGCGTCGCGAAAATTTCTCGATCTTCAGGGACATAAGCAACGCCACTTGCAGCGATTGCATGTGTCGGCGTTCCAATGAGCTCTGTACCGTTCAACTTGATTGAGCCTGTCGGGGAATATAGCGACATAATTGCTTTGAGTGTGGATGACTTTCCCACACCATTTCGACCCAAAAGTGCGGTGACTTGGTTCTTTGGTGCTGTGAAAGAGACCCCGTGCAAGATCTGTGCCTGATTGATTCGTACCGATACATCGGCTAATTCGAGCGCGTTCATAGCGCCTCACCAATGTAAGCCGATAGCACTGTTTGATTATTCATGACTTCCGTTGGAGTTCCGGTTATCAATAATTCGCCGTGGTTGAGTACCGCGATTCGATCAGCTAGATCAAGAATCACTTCCATATGATGCTCGACAATCAAGACTGTTTTGTTGTGTTGTGTTACGAGAGTACGAATGATTTCAACTAATTGGGGTACGTTCTCAACGCTCAAACCCGCCATGGGTTCATCAAGGAGGATGACCGAAGAAGATTGCGCTAGAACGATCGCAATCTCGAGTCGTCGTTTGTCACCGTGGGACAGCGAGCCTGCTAACTGCATCTCCCGAGAGCCGAGCCCTACTTGATCTAGGCAATGCTTGGAAGCTTCAACAACATCTTTATACGAGTAGGCATTGCGAGTTAAGTTCATTGAGTGTCCGTTTGCGGTTTGTGCAGCTATACGGACATTTTCTAAGCATGTGATATTTGCAAATATAGAAGAAGTTTGAAAGGTGCGCGCTATGCCCATTTTTGCACGTTCATCGGGCGCCAGACGCGTTATATCTCTATCACCGAGAAATATTTGACCGCGCGAAGGGGCCCTTAATCCACTTATAAGATTAAAGAGCGAAGTTTTACCAGCGCCATTGGGACCGATGATTCCCAAGATTTCATTCGATTTTACTTCAAGGTCAATTCCATCCAGGATCTTTGCACCACCGATTGCAAGACTCAAATCTTTAACGCTCAATGCTGGATTCAAAATTGTCTTTCTATTCTTTTAGTTGTTCTCCGATATTGAAACCGCAAAGCCTGGTAGAAAACCAGGCTTTGCGGTCTTCACGCTTGTTTATGCGCCTACATTATTGATTGCTTTGATCAAGGATGGTACGTACTTCGAACCACTCTTGTTCAAAGAAACAAGGAACATTGGTTGAATCAACATGTGGTTGCTTCGATTCACCTTCATGATTCCCTTGATACCAAGCCAGCTAAGTCCCTCAAGCTTTGCAATCGCCTTATCTACATCGACATTTGGATTGTCCTTGAGCGCTTCAACTACCATCTTGGCAGCATCCACTCCAGTGCAGGTAAAGAGATCTTGGCTCTTTCCAGCAGCTGCGTAATCTGCAGCCAACTTAGTTGAAATAGAATTACCAGTGACGTTCGGGAAGAAACTACTTGTGAGGATTGCATTAGAGCCTTCAAATAAAGTTCCATAGATGTCATAGGAAGCAACACCTGCTAGACCAGTAATTGGAATGCTCTTCGAGAATACTCCTTGAACTTTGAGCGCTCCGAGCATTGCACCTGAAGTCAAAGCATTTGACCAAGCGATAAATACGTGTGAACCCTTGGCATCTAGCGCCTGCTTTGCAAATGGAGTGAAGTCAGAAGTTGAAGTAGGAACTTTAATTTCAACAAAGTTTGCACCCTTAGGACCGATGAGCGCTTTAGCAGCAAGAATATTTCCAGCACCGAATGCATTATCTTCAACAAACAGGACGATTGTCTTGCCCTTAACGCCTCTGAGACCAGAGAGCGGAGCGAGATCTTGTGTCGAAGTGTTTCCAGAACGGAAAACATATTTATTTGCAGCAGAAGTAATTGCATCATTCTTTGCTGGGCCGGAGATATAAAGAACTTTGTTCTGTTGGGCTAAAGGAGCCAATGTCAATGCCACAGCTGAGGATGCGGTTCCGACAATGATCTTCGTGCCATTACCGACCATATCCTTGAACGCAGCAGTTGCCGCCGTCGGATCTCCAGCATCATCTTTCTTTGTCACGACCAATTTCTTGCCGTTGACCGTCATTTTGCCCTGGGTGTAGTACTTCAATCCCCACTCAAAGCCATCAATGTATGCATCGCCATAGGACTTCAATCCACCAGAAGTCGCGGTAATTACGCCGATCTGAATATCGCCGGGAGCAGCTTGCGCTGGCGAGAAAACGGCAGGAGAGATGACAGCAAGAGAAAGGAATGGGATTCCTAACTTTGCAATCAGCGAACGCTTGTTCATATAAATTCTTTCTACTAGGTAAGCCGGCTAGTCCTGGCGGCTAGCTCGAGCGAAAGACTAGACCTCGGACGAATAGCGAAAAAGGTCTTGGACCGTTGATTTTGACAACAGTTCGATAACACCAAAAGGATCTGGGCCCGATAAGGCACCCCCTGTAGGGTGAGGCTATGTACATATGGGATACCAAATATGCCTGATCAACGCTATCTGCCTGCGAAAAGGTTTGATGTACCGGTTAGCGGCGGGAACATTGCGGTATTTCGATACGGTGAAGAAGAGGGCAAACCGGTCTTGCTCATTCACGGCGTGACTTCGTCAAACAGAGCTTTCCAATTATTTGCCCGTGAACTGATTGAACGTGGTTTGAGTCCCTACGCAGTTGATCTTCGCGGGCGCGGAAATTCAAATCAATTGCCAGGTCCATTTGGAATGGAGAGGCATGCCCACGACATGGCTGCCATATGCGAGCATTTTGGCTGGGAAACGGTCGATGTATATGGACACTCGATGGGCGCATTCGTCGCCGTCGCATTTCTTGGCTTGCATCCAGAATTCGACGCACGCATAGTTCTGATAGACGGTGGTATTCCGCTTCCGCTTCCACCAGGAATGACAGTCGCTCAAGTTCTTCCGCTTGTTCTTGGTCCGGCATTGGCTAGATTAGCCATGACATTCACTTCAACAGACTCATACCGAGATTATTGGAAAGAGCAGCCGGCTTTCGTCAAAGGTTGGTCCGATGCGCTAGATGAATATGTTGAATATGACCTCCGCGGTAACGGTTCTGAATTTCATCCTTCAACACAATCACGTGCTGTTGAAGAGGACTCAAAGGATTTATTTGAGTCAGAGTTAATCTCAAGTACTTTGAAAAATCTAAAGCAAGAAGTCCTCTTTATTAGGGCCGAGCGCGGATTACAGAACGAGCCATCAGGTTTGTACCCCACAGCTGTTTTGGATTATGTGTTACCTCAATATCCAAAATTGAAACTCATCAAGATTGATGATGTGAACCATTACGACATGCTTCTTGAATCAAGCGGTGCAAGGAAAGTCGCTCAAGCGATATTTGGAGGCTAGTCATGGGTTCTTTACAAGGTAGAAGAGCTTTAATTACCGGATCATTTCAAGGAATCGGTTTTGGAGTTGCTACTGCTTTTGCGCGAGAAGGTGCTGACATCGTGCTACATGGCTTATCGGATCGAGCAACAATCAAGGCAGCCGAAAGCGCCATATTGAAGGCTGGAGCAAACTCAGTCCTGTCATTCACATCTGATCTTCGCAATCAAAGTGCAACCGAGAAAATGATTGACGAGATTCAGGAAAAAGGAAATGTAGACATCTTGTGCAACAACGCAGGAATTCAATTTACGGCCACTTTCAGCGATATGCCGAGACCTAAATGGGATGACGTAATCGCCATAAATTTATCGTCGTATTTCGACACCATGCACCTGCTTCTGCCTGGGATGAAAGAGCGCGGGTACGGACGAGTCATAAACATTGCATCGGTTCATGGCCTAGTGGCTTCGGTTGCAAAGGCGCCCTATGTTGCAGCAAAACATGGACTCATTGGGTTAACGCGGGTTGCAGCTCTGGAATATGCAGATTCAGGTACTCGAGAAAGTGGTGGCGTAACAATCAACGCAATATGTCCTGGCTGGGTCGAAACTGCACTCATCGAGCCGCAAATTCAAGCCAGAGCTGCCAAATTTGGGGGAGATCGGGATAAGGGAATTAGTGATTTGCTCTCCGAAAAACAACCGTCGAGAAGATTGGCTACACCAGAAGATATCGGCGCCCTTGCTTTATTCCTTACTTCAAAACTTGCTCACAATATTACTGGCGCAGCCATCCCCGTTGATGGTGGATGGACTGCGCAGTAACTAAACGATTACTTCAAGCGTTTGCCATCAGAAACATTGAAGAGATGAATTGCATCGGCTTTGGCTGAAACTGTGACAGTTTGGCCAGATTTTGGCGGATTCTTAGGATCCCAACGAACAATGACCTGGGCGCCTTCATCGCTAGCGTTAGCAAATTTCACCGCGGAATCGACAGGCTTACCGTATACGAAAGCATCAGCGCCAAGTTCTTCGACAACTTCAACTTGAACATCGAAGCCCTTGCTGGAAGATGTGAAACCTTCTGGGCGAATTCCGACAATGACAGATGAGCCTGCCGAAGCAGGTACATCAACATCAAGTCCACCAAGCTTTGCCTTGCCACCAGAAACTGGAGCAATAAGCAAGTTCATCGCAGGGGAGCCAATGAATCCGGCAACGAATGCGTTTGCAGGATTGTCATAAAGATTGCGAGGAGTATCGACTTGTTGCAACAAACCATCTTTGAGAACAGCAACGCGATCACCCATGGTCATAGCTTCGACCTGGTCGTGGGTGACATAAACCGTGGTGATTCCAAGACGGCGTTGGAGCGCTGCGATCTGAGTACGAGTTGCGACGCGAAGTTTTGCATCAAGGTTTGAGAGCGGTTCGTCCATCAAGAAGACTTGAGGTTCACGAACGATTGCGCGGCCCATTGCAACGCGCTGACGCTGACCACCAGAGAGCGCCTTAGGTTTGCGCTCGAGATATGGTTCAAGATCGAGAAGTTTTGCGGCTTCAAGTACGCGGCGATCACGTTCTTCTTTTGCAACGCCGGCAATCTTGAGAGCAAAGCCCATATTTTCTGCAACCGTCATATGCGGATAAAGAGCATAAGACTGGAAGACCATCGCGATATCGCGATCCTTCGGTGCAATATTTGTTACGTCGCGATCACCGATCATGATTGCGCCGGTATCGATTTCTTCCAAACCAGCGAGCATGCGAAGTGATGTTGACTTACCGCAACCTGATGGTCCGACTAAGACAAGAAACTCACCGTCATTGACAGTGAGGTTGAGTTTGTCGACTGCAGGAGTGGTAGTTCCTGGATAGATGCGTGACGCATCTTTAAATACGACTGATGCCATTTTTTTCTCTTCCTTCTCCGGGCAGGTACGTGCCCGACGATCCGTTGGATGAAGCAAGTCCACGACTCCGTGGATGCGCGAAGGTTACGCGTGAGCCCCCCGAGAGGGAAGAGGCGCGACCCAATTTCTCATGTGGACCTCTCGGCCCTCCCGTCTACGGCCGCGGGGGTCGGCCGGCCTCCGATACTCTTCTGCCTCTTATGGACCCTGGCGGTGCGCAAGCGTTCGACCTCGGAGGCCTGGCCTTCGACCTCGGCGTCGTAGCCCTTTTCATCCTGCTCGGCGCAATCTTCGTGGCTGCCGAAATCGCTCTTATCTCTCTCCGTGAAGGTCAACTCAAGGCGTTGGCGGAACGGAGCAAACGTGGAGCACGCGTTGCCCAACTCGCTTCCCACCCGAATCGCTTTTTAGCTGCAGTTCAGGTTGGTGTAACCCTTAGTGGTTTCCTCTCAGCAGCTTTTGGCGCTGATCGTTTGGGTAGTTATGTCATTCCGCGATTGGTTGATGCCGGTTTGAGCGAAGGCTTGAGTGAGACGTTCTCGCTCATTGGTCTCACACTTGTGATTGCCTATTTCTCTCTGGTTTTTGGTGAGCTTGTACCAAAACGTGTAGCTCTGCACTCCACCGAAAAAATCGCGCTCCTTGTTGCAACTCCGGTTTCCTTTGTCTCTCAACTTTTTAAACCATTGATTTGGCTGCTTTCGCACTCCTCAGATTTGATCTTGAAGTTATTCGGTATCGACCCTAAAGCTTCGCGCGAAGATATTTCCGAAGAAGAATTAGTAGATCTCGTGACTGGCCATAAAGCTTTAACGGAAGAAGAGCGCGATATTGTTGAAGAAGTCTTCAATGCAAGCGAGCGGCTCGTTCATGAGGTCATGGTTCCCAGAACTGAAGTTGATTTCCTTGATGCGAACCTGCCTGTCGTTGATGCAATTCGGGTTGCAGTCGAGAAAGCACATTCACGTTATCCCGTTGTTCGCGGAAACAACGATGAGGTAATTGGATTCATTCACGTGCGTGACTTGATGGACCCTGAATACTCGGGTAAGAACATTCCAATTATGGATTTGGTACGACCTATCATCTACTTGCCGGGAACGAAAGGCGTTCTACCTGCGCTCTCAGAGATGCGCGCACAACGTCAACACGTCGCAATTGTTCTTGATGAATATGGCGGAACGGATGGCATCGTCACGCTTGAGGATTTAGTAGAGACTCTCATCGGCGACATTCACGATGAATATGATGAGCAGACCTCCGAAGTCTCGAATCAGACGCGCACCGGGGATTACGAGATTGATGGCTTGATCTCGCTCGATGACCTTGCCGAGCAGATCGGTGTGGAGATTCCAGAGGGCCCATACGAGACCCTCAGCGGATACGTCATGCATAGCCTTGGTCGCATCCCCGACGTCAATGATGTTATTCATCTCGATGGAGTGCGCCTCACAGTCTTGAGCATGGAGGGCAAACGAGTCGGAACTCTTCTCCTCTCGCGCGGCACGAGTTCTGGCGAGAATTGAGAAGATAGCCCCATGAAACGCGTCTTATCTGGAATCCAGCCAACGGCTGATTCATTCCATTTAGGAAACTACCTCGGTGCTGTGAAGCAATGGGTGGAGCTGCAGAAAGA
>RFMK01000039.1 GCA_009927705.1 Actinomycetota bacterium
CCCATCACCCATCACTTTTTCACGCTCAAGATCGACGTTGATTCCTAGTTGCGAAAGGGTTGCGATAGCAAGAGAGCTCGCTCCTCGTTGCGAACCATCGCTCATCTTCCAAACGATGGTCTGGCCTTGTGGCAATGACATCACCATTACACCTTCAGCTCCATCTTTCACAAAGAGTCCAGGAACTTTCTCCATCAACACAGTTGGCAAACGTCCAATACCGGAGACCATCACCGGATTATTGCGACAGGCGTTTACTACTTCTTGGTGGATTGATTCTTGCGAGAGTGTAAGGCTTCGAATCGCTTGTGCGAGAGCGCGAAGTGAAATGGCAAAGAGCGCTGCCCCGCATCCATCGACGCCAACTTTTGTGATCTGCTCACCACTTAACTTCTCGAATTCTTTTCGGATCGCAACTTGTAGTGGGTGATCTGGTGATTTATATGTCGCTAAATCCCAGCCATTCGTCGCACATGTTGCGACCATGGCTGAATGCTTTCCGCTGCAATTCGCAGCTAATGATGTTGGCGCTTTATCGCCCCATGCAGCACGCTCGGCTGCGCCCAGAGGTTTATCCGGAGTATTAAGCAGCGCTCTTTCATCCAGACCCACCGATACAAGAGTCGACTGCGCCACTTCAAGATGAGCAGAACTTCCTGCATGGCTGGCACACGCAAGTGCGAGTTGTGGGCCATTTACTTTCAATCCGGCGCGCAACATTGCAGAAGCTTGAAGTGACTTGACAGCAGAACGCGGATAGATGAGTTGGTCGATATCTCCAATTTTCAATACTTCTTCGCCATTTGCGCCAAGAATCAGAAGATGGCCGAGATGGACTGACTCCACCATCTCATTGCGAACTACCTCAAGCAGTACTTCTCCGACGTTCATTATTGAGAGACTCGTGGCAAAGTCGACCAGATATGAGCTTGTAACTTATTGCCTTGATAAGCCATGTCATAGGCATAGAAAAGTTCACCTTCGACTAGACCATACAAACGTTGGCCGCCTTCAATTGATTTCGCAGATGGAGCTGAATAAGCCTGATCCATCGCAAGTTGGATCTTTGGTCCATCGAAACGACCGACCCAACCTTCAGCAATTCCAGTGCTATGTGCAATCAAGACTTCGAGTTGATTGCCTGGCTTTACACGCCAGAATCCAGTTTCGGATGCTGCAGTCTTGATTATTTCGTTGTTGTCATCAATCAACCAAGAGCGAGAGAAGAAAGTAAGGAATGGACGACCATCGTGGCTAAATGTCACTTCTTGTGCGAATTGAAAATTCTCGATTCCCGGATATTCACCATGACCTTTTCCGCGCCAGGTTCCAATTAACCAGGCAAGTGGATTCAAATCTGGATGAAGACCTTCAGGAATCTGGAATGCCATTTATGCGCCCCTTTTCAATTTCCGCCATTGGCGCGCGGCATAACCCAACATCGCAAGCGCCATAAAGAACGCAGCCGCAATCAGCGCAATCGTGGTGACAAATTCCATAGAATCAATCTATCGGTACGAGAATCTCTTGGCTGGCAGGAATGGCTTGTACATCCAGAACTGCATCGGCAGGAGTCATGCGCTTAATAACAGCAAGTGCGATCGGACCCAATTCATAATGACGTGCGACCGAGCCCACAAAACCAATCTCTTTACCGTCATAGGTGACAGCATCCCCATGGCTAGGGATATCAACCGAACTTCCATCGAGATGCAACAACACCAAGCGACGTGGTGGATGGCCGAGATTGAATACTTTCGCCACCGTCTCTTGTCCGCGATAGCAGCCTTTATTCATATGCACTGCTTTATTAAGCAGACCTAA
>RFMK01000118.1 GCA_009927705.1 Actinomycetota bacterium
GGAATGCACGCTCTTTACCTGTTCGCTTTTCAATAACGGGGCCAAGAATTTCTGGAATGACATCGCCAGCTTTTCGAAGCACAACAACATCACCAATCAGTACTCCCTTGCGCTGGACTTCTTCAATGTTATGCAACGTCGCATTGGTGACAGTCGAACCAGCGACACGAACCGGTTCCATGAAACCAAAGGGGGTAACTCTTCCCGTTCTGCCAACACTCACTTTGATATCAAGTAACTTGGTAGTCACCTCTTCAGGTGGATACTTGTATGCGATCGCCCACTTAGGCGCGCGGGATGTGGCTCCGAGCGCTTTTTGCTGTGTCCGTTCATTTACCTTGATAACAACGCCATCTATTTCATGCTCTACATCATGGCGATGTTCCAAGTAGTACTGAATGAATTCCTTCACTTCCGCCTTGTTTTTCGACACTTTGAAGCGTTTACTCGTGGGCAATCCCCAAGCCTGCATCGCCTTATAGGCATCACTCTGAGTTTCACAATCGAATCCCTCTGCTGCTCCAATTCCATGAACCACCATGGCAAGCGGACGCGATGCCGTAATTCGCGGATCTTTCTGACGTAACGAACCTGCTGCGGCATTTCGTGGATTTGCGAAGACGTTCTTGCCAGACTCCTCAAGAGAATCATTGAGTTCGTTGAATTTCTTCAGCGGAAAGAAAACCTCGCCCCGAACTTCTACCAGCGCTGGAAAATCACCTTTGAGATCATGCGGGACGCCACTAATAGTCTTTACATTCAAGGTGACATCTTCACCCGTCGTGCCATTGCCTCGAGTGAGCGCTCGTATCAGCTTTCCATTTTCGTAAAGCAGGTTGATGGCAAGTCCATCCACTTTGACTTCACATAACCAAGTATTTTTTGGAGATTCCTTTGCGACTCGATCAAACCAAGCATCTAATTCATCGTCACCAAATGCGTTATCAAGACTCATCATTTTTTCGCGATGATCGAATTGGTCAAAATGAGTGGCAAATCCGCCTCCGACATCCAAAGTCGGAGAATGCGGATCGCGCAGTTCTGGATTCTTGTTCTCGAGCAGAACTAATTTCTTCCAGAGCGAATCAAATTCTGCATCAGAGATAATCGGTTTATCGAGAACGTAATACCGATACTGATGGTCACGAATCGCTTCAGTCAGTTCCGCCATCTGGTGGCGTATCTCGGCGCTCGACATTCTTACTTTGTCCCAGTGATGGTGGCAGAACCGACGACGCGATCACCGTCATAAATAACCATCGCTTGACCCGGCGCTAGCCCGAAAATTGGTTCATCAACAATTGCTACAAGAGTTTCGATGTTCTCGCTGATGATTCGATAGTAACTACAGCTATGGGGTGTTCCGTGAGCCCGAACCTGGACAAAACCCTTATATGGCGCAGTTTCTGTGGCTTCCGGCGTCGGACCACACCAGATTGGTTTCTCACCACGAATCTCGGTTATGGCCAAGGCATCGCGATTCCCCACTACTACCGTGTTCGATACAGGTTCAATCTTCAATACATACCGTGGTTCTCCACTCTTGGCGGGAACAGTGAGGCCGAGACCTTTCCGCTGTCCGACCGTGTAGGTATATGCGCCCTTGTGTTCACCTAATTTATTTCCCTCTTCATCAACAATTGGCCCTACTTCACTTCCCAATCTTTCGCGCAACCAGCCAGCGTTATCACCCGAGGGAACAAAACAGATGTCATGGCTATCTG
The DNA here is from genome assembly GCA_009927705.1 of Actinomycetota bacterium. Classification (GTDB taxonomy): domain Bacteria; phylum Actinomycetota; class Actinomycetes; order Nanopelagicales; family Nanopelagicaceae; genus MAG-120802. The sequence goes on from RFMK01000118.1 coordinate 1,725, forward strand.
GCTTGAGTGCAACAGAGAGGCCGCGAGCTTGAGCTTCTTTTCGTACATCTTCTTTTGTCGTATCACCTAACGGAAAAAAAGCGCCTTGTAACTGTTGGCGATTGAGAACTGCAAGTACATAGGACTGATCTTTTTCGGGATCGATTGCGCGAAATAATTCGCGCCCATTAGAGGTTTCTTGTGTCTGCGCGTAATGACCTGTGACTACGCCATCAAAACCCATTGCTTGCGCACGATCGAGAACTGCCGCAAATTTGATTTTCTCATTACAGCGAAGGCAAGGATTTGGGGTATTGCCTGCTGCATATTCCGATAAGAAATTCTCAACTACGTTCTCGTGAAATTCATCAGACATATCCCAGATATAAAAAGGAATTCCGATGGCATCGGCAGCACGCCGTGCGTCATGAGAATCTTCGATAGTGCAACACCCTCGTGCGCCAGAGCGATACTTTTTCGGATTCTTCGAAAGCGCTAGATGAACTCCAATTACCTCATGTCCCGCCTCTTTGGCGCGCGCAGCAGCGACAGCAGAATCAACTCCGCCACTCATGGCTGCGATCAACTTCATGGAGAGCCTTCCTATCCGCGATATGCAGCGCGTGCTCTATCGATGACGCGCTTGATACAGGTCTGAAGGTATTCGATATCAGTGTCAGTGTTGGAGGTTCCAAGCGAGAAACGCAGCGATGATCGGGCTTCTTTCTCGCTCAATCCCATGGCCATGAGGACATGGCTCGCTTCTTGAACGCCTGCACTACAGGCAGATCCTGTCGAGCACGCGATGCCTTCCGCATCAAAGAGAAGGAGTAGCGAGTCACTCTCTGTTCTTGGAAAAGAGATGTTGGCGATTCCAGGCAAAGTATCGCCAGACATAACGCCATTGAGAGTTGCATCTGGAACTTCGCTTTGAATCGCTGCAATTAATTTCGCGCGCAAAGCGCGAACTTTCTCTGTATTTACATCTAGATCTCGAATCGCAGATTGAACGGCTGCTGCAAAAGCAACAATGCCAGCAGAATTTAAAGTTCCACTGCGAATATCTCGCTCTTGTCCCCCACCGTGCAATATTGGAGTGATGTCAACGCCCTTGCGAAGCACAAGAGCTCCAACTCCAATTGGTCCGCCTACTTTATGTGCGCTGATCGTCATGGCAAAGATTCCAAGTTCTTTGAAGGAAAGTGGGACCTTTCCAAGACTTTGGACCGCATCGGTATGCACCGGAATATCAAAAGATTGTCCGAGTTTGGCAATACGCGCGATGGGCTGAAGAGTTCCTACTTCATTATTTGAATGCATGATGCTGATGAGAGCAATCTCGTCATGTCTTTCTCGAATGATTTCCTCCAACGAGGGAAGATCTACATATCCCTCCCGTGAGACAGGAACTTCAATAATTTCTGCACCTTCGAAATCTTCCAACCACCGAGCCGGATCCAAGACTGCATGATGTTCGAAACGCGAAATGACAACAACATTTCGAGCGATCCCGTCTTTATTGCGATGCCAAAATGCGCCTTTGAGCGCCAAGTTATTTGCTTCTGTACCTGAGCCAGTGAAAATGATTTCACTTGCATGTGAGCCGATGATTGATGCGAGTTTTTCCCGAGCTTCCTCAACATCTTTGCGAACCGTTCGACCGTATGTATGGAGGCTCGAGGCATTTCCAATCTGACGCGATTGCTCTATGAATGCCTGGAGCGCTACCTCAGAAATAGGCGTAGTCGCAGCATTATCGAGATACACGCGTGGCATGGCGTAATTCTAACTGTGGTGCGGCTACAGCAATTAACTGCGCTTGGCCTGAATGGCTTCGCGCGCTTGTGGCAAAACCGCAAATAGATCTCCGACTACACCAAAGTCAGCGAGATCAAAGATTGGAGCTTCTGGGTCCTTATTGATTGCAACAATCGTCTTTGAAGTTTGCATACCAGCGCGATGTTGAATCGCTCCTGAGATCCCGCAAGCTACATAGAGTTGAGGACTTACTGTCTTTCCAGTCTGTCCTACTTGATGCGTATGCGGGTACCAGCCAGCATCGGTAGCGGCGCGAGATGCGCCTACAGCTGCGCCCAACAAATCAGCCATCGCTTCAACTTGAGTGAAGTCGCCATTGGTTCCGCGACCACCTGAGACAACAATCTTCGCTTCAGTAAGTTCTGGACGACCGCCCTTGACAGCTGGTTGAACGTTTGTGATCTTCACTAATTTCGCCTTATCTGAAATTGTGAGATTTACCTTCTCCACAACGGGCGTATTTGAAGTGCTAGCACCTTCAATTGCGCTTGGTCGAATAGTGATGACGGGAATTCCGTGTGTGACTTTCGAACTAACAGTAAATGAGCCGCCGAACACTGATTGAGTAGTTGCGAAATCGGCAGCGACATCAACAGCGTCAGTAATGATTCCACTGCCTGCGCGGACAGCTAGACGACCAGCAATCTCCTTGCCACGTGCGCTTGATGCAACAAGAACTGCAGCAGGTTTGTGTGAATCAACTAATTGGGCAAGCACATCGACCATTGCTGGGATTCCAAATTGCGCAAAGTCATCGCTTTCTACCGCGACAACCTTCTCCACATCAGTCCCTGCTAATTGTGCGCCAAGCGCATCGGCAGCTCCATTCGCACAAAGAATTACGGCGACTGGAGTTCCACCGCGCTTTGCAAAAGTTGCGAGTTCAGCCACTGTTTTGGCTACTTTCCCGCCGTCATGATCTGCGAGAAGAATTACATCAGACATATTTACACCAACCGCTTCTCTGCTAGATATTCAGCTAACTTGCTTCCGCCATCGCCAGAATCCTCAATCTTGATTCCTTTATCGCGAGGTGGGCGAGCTTGCGCATCGGCCACGGCGCTCCATGCTCCGGTAGCGCCAACTTCGGAATTCGAAATCCCAACGTCGGCCAATGATTTTGTCTCGATAACTTTCTTCTTTGCCGCCATGATTCCCTTGAATGACGGATAACGCGGTTCGTTAATCTTTTCAATAACGCTTACAACGCATGGAAAACTCGCGGACATTGTCTCTACTCCGCTCTCCGTCATACGTGCGATTTCGACCGCGGAATTTGCTGCATCAACTTTAACTGAGCCAGCGAAAGTGAGTTGTGCCCAGCCGAGTCTTTCGGCCAACATCGCTGGAACAACGCTCATTCGAGCATCAGTTGATTCTGTGCCACAGAAAACTAAATCAAACCCACCTGCTGCAACGACATCTGATAAGACTTTGGAGGTTGCGATTGCATCGGAACCAGCAAGAGCTGCATCAGCAATCAAGATTCCGCTATCAGCGCCCATCGATAAGCCTTTTCTAATCGCTTCGGATGCTCGGTCTGGGCCCATAGAGATCAAAGTAATTGTGTGTTCAGGAGTTTCTTTTCCTTCATTGAGCGGTTCGACAATTCGAAGCGCTTCCTCGATTGCATATTCATCAAGATCATTAAGGACTGCATCAACGCCGGCTCGGTCTAAAACGCCGCCGACCATTTTCTTTTCTGCCCATGAGTCAGGCACTTGCTTAACGCAGACCGCAATCTTCATACTGGCTATGTTACTGGGCAGTAACCTGGCGCTCCAATCGAAGTTCGGCTCGCCAACTCTGCTTAGATAGCAAGGTGAAGCCCGCGAATCCTCATATTTTGGGCAACCATCCCACCGAAGGCGGCACAGATTTCGCGCTCTGGGCACCTGCGGCCGATGCCGTCGAGTTATGCCTCTTTGATCATCGGGGCGATCACTCGGAACAGTGGTTGGAGACTCGCTTCTCCCTCGCTCACCGCGATGGACCAATCTGGCATGGGTATCTCGCGGGAATCAGACCCGGACAGCGTTACGGATACCGCGTTTATGGGCCGTGGCGTCCTGAACAAGGTTGGAGATTTAACCCAGCAAAAGTTTTGATCGATCCATACGCCCATCTCCTCGATGGCGAGTTGACGTACTCACCAGAAATCTTCGGCCATCAATCGATTGACGCAGTAGGAAACGGTGATGTCAACATTCGTGATGACCGAAACTCACTCGGTTTTGTCCCGATATCTGTTGTGACGGCGCACTCTCCTCGCATTATCCATCGTCCGCATACGCCATGGAAGCGAACATTTATTTATGAAGCACATGTTCGCGGTTTAACTGCAGCCAACGTAGAAATTCCCCCACACGAACGCGGAACTTATAAAGCGCTCGGCCATCCATCGACAATTAATCATCTGCAACGACTCGGAGTTACCGCTCTAGAGCTTCTTCCCATTCACCACTTCGTAACTGAGACGCACACTTATGCCCGCGGTAGGGAGAATCACTGGGGTTACAACCCACTAGCTTTCTCTGCGCCGCATCGAAAATATGCTGCGACTGATGATCCAATCAAAGAATTGCAAGACAGCGTGGATGCGCTACATGCCGCTGGTATCGAAGTTTTGCTAGATGTCGTCTATAACCATACTGCTGAAGAAGGGCGACAAGGTCCAACGCTTTCTTTCCGAGGTATCGACAATAAGACTTTCTATCGCCACTCCGTTGACGATCAATATGAGGATGTCACAGGATGCGGAAATACCATGGATTCTCGCCGTCCATTCGTGACCCGCATGATTATCGATTCACTTCATTGGTGGAGTCAGATCATTGGTATTGATGGTTTTCGATTTGATCTCGCGACTGCAATCTCGCGCGGCGATCAAGGAATCGACACTTTTGGACCGCTTATCTCAGCCATTTCAGCTGATCCGATCTTGCGCGATCGAAAACTCATCGCCGAACCGTGGGATACGGCGGGATATGCGCTCGGGGATTTTCCACATCCATGGCGTGAGTGGAATGACGCATATCGCGATGCAACTCGACAGTTCTGGCTCGGCGATAGCGCCCGCGGTCACAGCAACGGAGTCTCCGATTTAGCTCGTCGAGTCGCCGGCTCACACGATGTCTTCTATTTCCGCGGCCCTACTTCCTCAATCAACTTTGTGACTGCACATGATGGTTTCACTCTGCATGATCTCGTTAGCTATAACCAGAAACATAATGAGGCCAACGGCGAAGAAAATCGTGATGGCACCGACACTAATCGCTCGTGGAACGTTGGAATTGAAGGAAAAACTGACGAATCCGAAATTCTTGCCAAACGCATTCGACTCAAGAAATCGATACTCGCTACCTTGATGCTCTCATCGGGAGTTCCCATGATTGCTATGGGTGACGAATCTTCCCGCTCTCAATCGGGTTGCAACAATGCCTACTCACTCTCCCCTAATCACGCTCCCGCTGCTCCAGAAAATTTCGACGGTGGTTGGATGAATATGTGGGACCACAATGAAGAGCAAGAAGATTTAATCGAGACAGTCGCTGCGCTCGCACGAATTCGATCGACGTATATGGTTGATGCGGTTGAGCAGTTCTTCACGGGCGAGATAGATCAAGGAACTAAACGAAAAGACTTAGCATGGTTTGGTCGCGATGGTTTAGAGATGTCATCTCACAATTGGCAGGATAACTCTTTACGCTACTTAGCATTTAGTATCGAAGCGACCCACAATCAAGGTCTATTCGTGGTCCTCAACAGTGACGGTGAAAAAAACACATTCACTCTGCCTAATAAGACATGGGGAAACTCGTTCAGAACCGTCTTTGATTCAACTGCGCGCGTAAATGATTTCAGTCCATCTTTAAAGAAACCAAGCGACGTAATCGAAGTTAAAGGTATGAGTGTTCAGGTCTGGCTGATAAATCGAAGCTAGTTGACTTTGAATGACACTGTCACGGTTGAGGTAATAGTTTTCTCAATCGTGGAAGTGTCGTAATAGCCACCTGAAGAGGTATCGACTGAATCTGGGGACGTTACTTGGAACGGACCAGATCGGACGCTCATCACATTTCCAACTTTTCCGCCGGTCGCTTCTACGATCGCCTTCGCTCTGACTTGAGCATCTTCCATCGCTTGCTTGAGTAGCTCAGGACGTAATTCGCTCAACTTCGATACATAGTACTGGGGACCATAGTTGGCGACACTGACTCCGCTTTGCAATAGCGAACCAATTCCTGATGATAATTTCTTTATCAGTTGGACATCGGTGCTTCGGACAGTGATTGTGCGTGAACCTCGATAATTCAAAATGCGACCCGTGTTATTTCCATTGAGAAACTCTTCTTGTGCATAGGCTGAAACTGAACCTAGTTCTATCGAATCAGAGGGCACTCCACCATCAGTGAGGTACCTCGAGACTGCAACTGTCGCATTCTCTACTCGCTTGACCGATTCTGAAATCGTAGGAGCAACTTGCTCCGCATTCAAAGTCCACACAGCTTTATCGGCCGATACATTAACTCGCGCCGATCCGGTCACAGAGATACCTTCGCCAGAACGCGATGCAAATCCACTTCCAACTTGATTGAGACCTAAGCCCATCGCGATTGCAAGAATCGCCGCTGAAACAATCAGCGAGAGAGTTCTTTGATTTTCATTCTCACTCATACTGAAAGCCTATCAGCGATATCGTCACACCCATCTATCTCTATTCTCCGAAATGGTTCAAGTTGATCATTCCAAGGTTTACCCAGCAATCTTTCAATCTCTTCGCAGATGTCACGATCTTTGAGATTAGTCATGAGAGCGCTTTGTAATTGATGTTCATTAATCATGATGTCACCGTGAGGGCCGATATTCGCACGGAACAATCCGAGCTCTGGCGTGTGCATGTATAGGGAACCATCACTGCCATTCGTAGCAGCTTCATAGATTTCAAAGTTCAGATAGTGCCAACCACGAAGTGCGCTCGCTAACTTCGCACCCGTGCCCAGCACCCCATTCCAATTCAGATGAGTTCGCCATGTTGAAGGAGTGATTGGTTGCGGATCCCATCTCAGATTGTGCGGGCTACCAAGGGCATCGTTAATTGACCATTGGATATGAGACAGCACTACTTTCGGCGCTGAATAGATCGATATCCGACCATGCGAGGTACCGATACCGTACGGTTCCAACGCACTCGGTCCACCAAGTGGCTTCTTACTTTGTGACGACATAGCTGCTCCCAGTAAATGAAGCCGCATCCTTGGATAGATGCGACCTTCCCCAGCCCATCTATCGTCGTTGACCGCATTCTTCACCTATACATGTGCCTCTGCCAAGCCCTCGCCTGCCATGCACACCGTTCTGCCGCCTCTGTAAATCAAGGTAGGCTTCCTCCTAGTCCAACGCTTATCAGTACCCGCTTGCTAGCTTTTGCTTGAATCGGTATCGCTGTAGAACGGAAAGACTGGCGAACGTGGAATTCACGTTTGTCCCCAAAATACCGAAGGAAAGTAAATGGCAACAGGCACAGTTAAGTGGTTCAACTCTGAAAAGGGTTTTGGTTTCATCGCTGTTGATGGCGGCGGACAGGACGTATTCGT